>JAKAGC010000190.1 GCA_021817755.1 Acidobacteriota bacterium
CGGCAATAGGCGGTGTCCGGATTTTTAAATATAAAACCCTTGATGAAGCATTGAATGATTTGATACGTCTTTCGGAAGCGATGACCTATAAAGCAGCAGGAAGTGGAATCAATTTCGGAGGTGGTTCTCTACTGGTAATCGACCAACCGGGGATGGAAAAGAATGAACCTTTTTTCCGGGCACTGGGAAGATTTATTGAAAGTTTCCACGGTCGTTTCCTGGCAGCGGAAGATATCGGCATGACGGATGACGCCATGGAATATATGGCAATGGAATCGGATTATATCACGGGTTTGCCTTATGCCTTCAGTAATATTGGGGGACATTCCCATATGTGCAGTTATGGTACCTATATTGGTTTAAAGGCAGCAGCTAAATATGCCTGGGGATCGGATGATATTTCAGGAAAAAAAATAATCATCCAGGGATATGGACGGGTTGGTTCACGTCTTGCTGAATTAACAGCAAAAGATGGAGCATATATAGTTGTTGCGGATACAAATGAAGAACGCGTACAGCAAGCGAAAAAAGATGGCTATGCAATTTTACCTCCGGGAAAAGTATTCAGCGAAAAATGCCATATCATATCACCTTGCGCAGTGGGTCCAATTGTAACTCCGGAAAATATTGAAAAATTACAATGCGAGATTATTGCGGGTTCCAGCAATATCCAATTAACGAATGAAGATGACGATTATATGTTAAAGAAAAAAAATATCGTATACGCTCCTGATTTTATTATTAATTCGGGTGCAGTAATAAATATCTCGGTGGAACGGATTGGAGGATACAATAAAGAAAAAGTGAGACATAAAATCGAAAATATCTACGACCGTTTACTTAGTATTTATAAATATGCAGATGATAATGATATTTCCCCCAACCAGGCTGCCATTCGTTATGCATTACAAAGAATCGAATCATTTAAAGAACTTAAAGGGGCTTATCTGGGCAAAAAAAATTCAAATAATTAGGTTTTAAAAGTACGATATTGCAATTTCGTACTTTTTTTACGTTCTATATTTCAATTCGGTGCGATTTTCATTTAGAATTCCCTTATCATTTAGGGGTAAGAAAATTTAATCGATTAGGAGAATTAAGAATGAAACATTTTAGACAGACAACAAAAAGCGTATTAATGTGGTGCTTTGTGCTCTCTTTCATTTTAGCAATCCCGGGGTTTCTCTCTGCTGAAGAAAATAAAGTAGTAGATAAAACCTTTAAAGCGAAAGAATTAATCGAAATTAAAACGGTAAGTGGGGATGTGGATATTAAAAAAGGAAATGATAATGAAATCAAAGTGAATGTGGTTTATACTTTCCCTCCTGATAAATTTGAACCTACTTTTGCCGAAGAAGGCAATACCCTGGTTTTAACAGAAAAATTCAGTAATAATGTAGGACATGGAGTTAATGGAAACTCAAAATGGACACTTCTGGTTCCAGCTAACACAAAAATTAATTTTTCTACTGCTTCAGGGGATCTACAAGCTGATGGAATAAAGAACAATATCCAGGTAAAAGCAGCTTCGGGTGATATCGAACTGGCTAATTTTCAAGGGGAACTGTTTGTAAAAAATGCGAGCGGTGATGTTAAAGCTTTCAATTCAAACGGAAAATTCCAGATTAAAAGCGCTTCAGGTGATGTTATTTTTACAAATGTAAGCGGCAAATTAGAAATCGCCAATGTGAGCGGCGATTTGACATTAAAAAATGTCGAGTTCAAGGAAGCAGCTTCCATTTCTACAGTATCAGGAGATATGGAAATCCAATTGGGAAAGCCTTTAACAGTGGATTTAGAATTGTCTGCCATTTCAGGAGATATCCTGTTGGATTATAACGGCACTCCTATTAAAGGACATTTTGAATTTAAGGGAAATGTTGAAAACTTTTCAGCTCCATTTAGAACAAAGAAAGCAGAAGAAGACAATGATGAACATATAAAAATCCCGTTCGGTAATATTTCTCACAGTGAAAACGGCGATACGCCAAGAATTTCAATTAAATCAATTTCAGGCGAAGCAAAGATAAAGAAGTAAAAAAAGGATTTTTTTCCTATAAACATTACACTGGATTCACCGTGATGAACGGTGAATCCTTTTTTTTTATAAATTGAATAGCACTATCTAAATAAATAAACGCTTTTAAGAGGAAAGGAGAATGGGTTATCTCAATTCAAGAGGAATTCCATACCAAACAGTTTCGAGATGATTAGCTGTATAATGGGCAATATGGAATTCATACCCCTCAAGCAACCCGGAAAGAAAGATTGGAATCTGAAAAAAGTGTTCTTTTTTATGATAAATACAAATCGCAAGCTGGGGTCGATGAGTGGTTAATGTTTCAATAGCACCTTCTAAAGCTTCGACTTCTGCTCCTTCAATATCGAGTTTTATAAAATCTACCTTCTTAATTTTCTCGATACTCTTGATTTGATCTATGGACAGAGTATCGATAACAATCATCTGCTGATTCGAGATATTTGGAAGGGAGGGGTTGGTAGGAACCAATAAACCTGAACTTAAACCATCCTGTTGAAAAGAAAGCTGTGTAGAATGTGACCATAAAGCGAAAGGCGAAATTTTAACACGGGAATTGGAGGACAGAATCTTTTGAAAAGGACTCTCAAGGTAAGATGAAATATTGGGTTCAAATCCAAAAATAGACCCTCTATTTTCACCGATTATTTTTATAAATGCGGCGGTATCGGCTCCATCGTAAACTCCTCCTTCGATGATGGTATGAATATTTGAATAATCGATAAAATCAAAATACTGCCGTTTATTGGAAGAATAATAATAAGCATTTGCAACAGCCTTGACATACTCCTGGTTATAATCTGATGTGGTTAAGCTTAAACCTGTTAAAATACGGAATAGTTCTTTTTCACGGGAATTGGTGAGTAAATTCGAAACCTGAGATAATAACGAACCGTAATTATTTTTGTCAGAAGAAGAAAACAAAGGCCTGGATAATGGATTTTCACAGGGATCGATTTCCTGGTTTGCTTTTAGTGATCTATAACCGGATGGATAAAGAAAATGAGGGGGAATCACAAAATAATTATTGCATTGAATATTTTTTAATAGACCTTCAATTTCCCTCCAATAAATAGACGCAATTAGAATAAGGGTATGTTTTTTTTCTTCTGATTGGAGAAAGAGGTTTAACGGTTTTATCTGTAATGGGCCGGATTGACCGCTCTTAACAGAATCAAGGAAACATAGTGTTTCTACATCCTTTCTGAAAGTTTGGAGAATAATCAAAAAATTCAATCCGGCCTGCCCTGAACCATAAATCACAACCTTACTATTTTGGGGGATATCATTCAATCGGGTTAATAATTTCATCTTTCTTATTCCTTATGCTTCTTTACCTGTTAAACTTCCTAATTCTTCCGCAGCACGCTTGTGTTGAGGATAAATTTGAAGACATTGGGTAAGTAATTCAATTTTCTTTTCTTTCTCAATTTGGATCTCCGAAAGTTTAAATAATGCTTTTCCTGCGAGCGAATTATCCATTTTCTCAAGGTATCGAGCAAGAAATGAAAATAAATAACCGGCATTAGTAACATCCTGGGAAGCGGAAAGCATGGAGGCAAGATTATAGAGTATGGTAAAAAATTGCATAGATCCGAGTGATTGATTTAAAGCGAATAACATTGTGTCTCTATCTCTTGTAGAGAGATTGGAAGATGATAACAATGTAGTGATTTGCCGAATGACAAATGACTGAAAAGAAGAAGGGGGGAGGTTTTCCTGTGGAGAAGAAATTTTATTTGGATATGGTAAAAACCTGTAGGAGGGGAATTGTGATTGTATACGTTCAAGACTGTTTTTTAGCCCTTCTATCCCCATAGTATCTACATACTGCTCTTGTTGTTGAAGATTTGGAATCTGAAGTTCTTGAATGATAAAGGTAATTGTTCCGAGATCAGAAGTATGGATCAACTGCCGGAGTATATGAAGAAACCTGGGAGCGAATCCATCAGAGATATATATTTCATCTTCATCACATATTATGTGGGTGTTCCACCGTTCAAAAAAGAGGCGGTGAGTTCGTTCTATGTTCTGCGATGTAACTCCTGTAACATCGGTATGATGGTAGAGAATACTTTGGGCTATTACCCAAACTTCCTTATTTAAATTGAAACGAATTTTAAAACAGAGATCGGTATCCTCAGACGAGCTGATATACGTTTCATCAAAGCAGGAAACAGCGTCGAAATCACTCTTTTTTATAAGTAAGCAGGCACCGGTCACCCATTGTACTTTTCTATTTCGATTTAAAAATGGTAAAAACGCAGGTTGCCCTTTATATACATGAAGGGGTTTATAATCATTATCGAAAGTTCCTCCGACGTGTTGGATAGTATGTATATTGGGGAAAAGAAGTCTTGAACCGAGTACTCCTACCTGAGGATGAGATTCGAGAAAACGAACAAGAGGTGACAACCACCCGCCAGTGGGTACTATATCGGCATTGAGAAAGAGTAAATATTGGGATTTCGCTACCCGGGCACCTTCATTACAGGTATATGCAAAACCCTTATTCTCTTTCCGTTCAAGGAGTCGAAGAGGGAACGAAAAATGAGTGACCTCTTGATTAAGGAACGTTTTCAATTCTTCGAGATCAGGTGAACCGTCATTAACTACTATTACTTCGTTAATGGGATAATCTGAATTAACATTCAAGCCTTGAAGACAATTCTTAATATAATGAAGAGACTTAAAGTAAGGAATTATAATTGAAATAGATATCATGCTTTTCTCTATATATTTTAACCATTAAAAAAGTTCAAAACCGGATTGAACGGCAAGAATATTATCGAAATAAACAGAAACAGTATACTTCCCAAGTGGCCATTTTCCAGGTTCTGCCCATCCCACACCCCGGGAATACATTCCATCTTTGGTGTCTGAACCAGTTTGAATGACACCTTTTAACTGCTGCTTGAAGCTTCCGTTTTTAGCAGCATATTCAATGGTGATGGCTATGGAAGCATCATCCACACGGAATAATTTATTCTTGAATTTTAGTTCTGTGTATATATAGCTGGTGGAGTCGAGAGGGAAACGAGAGGAGAATTTACGCTGATCGGGGGGAATTGTTCGAGCCCCGGCTGCAAAAAACCGGATTGAGGTTATTTCAAGTTTATCTTTGGTTTCCTTCAGAATTTTTTGTTTGAGCGAAGCAATTCTATTTTTTGATTCTGCTGCATGGATTCCATAAGGAAAACTTTTCAAATACTCTTCATACGCTGCTATTGTATTTGAACCGGAAGCAGTCTCAAACTGAACATCATCTCTTATCCTGTTTTCGAGTTGAGTGGAATTGACCAATTGATCCCTGCGGTTTTTAACTTCGTCAATATGATATCCATTGGGAAATGTATCGATGTATTTTTGAAATGAGTATATCGAATTGGCTGCAATAGCCTTTCGAAATGCATCATCATCCTTTTTTTTTAATAATTGTTCTCTTCTATTTTTCTGTAATCTGGCTTGAGCTTCTTTTTTCTGTCTTTCCCTTTCTTTTGCTTCTCTTTCGAGGCGAATTGCTTCTTGTTTTTTTATTTCCGATGCTTTTTTCAGGGCTTCTTCGTCATTTTGGGGTAATTGTTTGGCTTGAGGAACGGGAGTTGTGATGGTGTTTACTTGTTTAGGAGATTCGGACTCAGTTTGTTGAGAAATAATGGGTTTTTCCGAAACCTGGATATCGTTTTTTTCATCTTTGAGGGAGGTGGAATTATTATGAGCCGGAAGATAATAAAAAAGAAAATAACCTGCTAAAAAAGATATGAAAACGAGTAATATCCAAAAAATCACAGAGAATAATGGGTTTTTCTTTCTGGGTTTTCTATCTTTTTTGATATAGGGTCTCGGGATTTCGTTATTGGCATCAAAGACCCATTCATCGGGTTGGGTTACTTCGATGGTATTGATAATATTATTTTTTCTTTTTGGTTCCATATCATCAACTCATATTTTCGATGCAAAACAATTAAAATAAAAAACAACTAAAACATAGAGCGGACTGGACGCACAAAGACGCGAGTATTGGCATCTACTCTACTGACATCTCCACTATAGAAATCAATAGCCCAGCGCTTGTTTTTTTCATTTGAATCTCCAGCCCAAAGATAGGTTTGATCTGGTAAAAATAGTGAATCAATAAAAAGCCCATCTTTTGATTCTTTATTTTCCAGGAGAGATTCGAGTTCTTCAAGAGTAGGGAAACGCCAATCGGTGTAACCAAAATATTTCTGTTTATTCAAATCATCAATCCATTTTTGAGCGTCTGAAAAAGTTAATGGTTCGGAAGAACCTGATTGATACCATATTAGGCCGGTTGCGTAATCTGTTATGATTTTATTTTTCTCAACGGCAGTAACTTCAAAGTAATTGGTAAAGCTTCCCTCTTTATTATAATATTTATCGAAAAATTTTAGGCGCTTTAACATGACCTTTACATCTTCGAGTGATAAATCTTTGTATTGGGAACGTAGTTGTTTCCTGGATGCGAGCAATTTCTTTTTGAGTTCTTCTTTTTCTTTCTGTTCAGATAATAATAGAATTTTTTTATTGGCTTCATCGAGATGGAGGCCGGAAGAAAAACTGGAGATATAGGATTTCATAGCTTCAATTGTATTCAATTTAAGGGCATTATTGAACGTGAGGGTATCCTGCTGTTGGATAATCTCTCTCTTGAGTTTTTCTTTTTGTCTTCGTTTTTCAGGAGTTTGCTTGAATTGTTCTGCTTTATTTATAGCATCGAGAGCAAGATCGTATTTTTTTAAGCGGAAAAAATTCTGTGCGGATTCAATATACAGAGAATCACTGGTAGGAGTTGGAGGTGGAGGAGGGGGAGGCGAAGGTTTGGTGAATATTATGAGTAATATTGCGACAGCAACTAAGCCTCCAATTATGGGTAAAATTATTTTTAAATTCAATGAGAATCTCGAGGAGCGTGTAAATCGGGGTTTATCCAATTCATGAGGAGTACGGGGAGGTTTTTCCTTCTTTTCTTTCTTTTTTGGCGAAGGGGGTTCATCAAAATCAAGAAGAGCATCAGTCGAATCTTTAAGGGAAGATTTTTTTTTATTATCAGGGAGTTTGAAAAGAAGTTCATCGATGATCTGGACAAGTTCAAGAGAACTGGGGATGCGCTCCTGTTTATTCTTGGCCATCATACGGTGTAATAAATTCTGCAATAATTCAAGCCCCTTTGCTAGCTGTGTAATGAGC
>JAKAGC010000191.1 GCA_021817755.1 Acidobacteriota bacterium
GTGACTATGTTGAGTAGATATGCGAAAGGGGGGACTCGAACCCCCATACCTCGCGATACAAGAACCTAAATCTTGCGCGTCTGCCAATTCCGCCACTTTCGCAATCGTCATGTAATGAAAATATCATTAATTCGCTTCAATGTCAAGTCCAAAAATTCAGCTTTGCCTTTATCTTACATTCATCGACATTCGAACTTGCATTTCTCTAGCATTTCGGATAGAATTCAATAGATCATAATTTGGATACATATAATTTCTTTATTCAAATTGAATTTACTTTTAATGGTGCAGAATGAAACAACCTAAAACACAAGAAGAGATTTCTTTCCCCGGAGAACAACCCTCCCCAGGTTTACAGATGATGTGGACCGATGAATATCTTATCCGTTCTTATGAAGCCGGTGCATACGGCACTGTTACTCTACCCGTGTTATTTCAATTTATGCAGGAGACCGCATACGTTCATGCAACACATCTTGGCTTCGGTTACCATGAACTTAAGACAATCGAGCGTTTTTGGGTTCTTTCGCGTCTATTGATAAAAATTAAGCGATTTCCTATGTGGGGAGAAAAAATCCGGTTAACCACCTGGCCTTCCGGTATCGAAGGATTATTCGCATACCGTGATTTCCGGTTCACCGATCAATCCGGTGATACATTCGCTGCTGCTGCCAGCTCCTGGCTTGTGCTCGATTCGGAAAAACACCGCCCCCAAAGACCCGAAATGCTAAATGAGAGAATACATCTTATCCCCAATGCACGCGCTATTGATGAACGTCCATCAAAATTATCCCCCCTTGCCCAACCCGAACCCAGTGAACCTTTTTGTGTCCGGTACAGCGATACCGATATTTATCATCATGTAAACAATACACGGTATATTCAGTGGATTATCGATTCCTATCCCTCTGATATACATGATGCCTCCCAGGTCGATTCCTTTGAGGTCAATTTTGTCTCTGAAGCCAAACTGGGAGATATCGTATTTATCGAAACCCAAAATATCACGCAGCCCGACCTAGTGCAACAGTCTCTCCATTGTATCAGAAGACAGGAAGACAACCGGGTCATTAGCCTTGCTCGTGCTGCATGGAGAACGCGAGATGGAAAATGAAAAATTAAAAGTCGTTCATATTATTACTAAACTTGAACTGGGTGGCGCGCAAATTAATACCGTCTATACCTACGACCACCTCGATAGAAATCGTTTCGAACCTTATCTTATAAGCGGTCCCGGTGGGATTATGAATGAGAAAGTAAACGATAAAGACCATTTCATTATTCTCGATAACCTTACCCGTCCTATTCATCCCATAAAAGACCTGCTCACTTATTTTAAACTCATCCGGATTTTAAAGAAAATCAAACCCCACATTGTTCATACGCACTCTTCAAAAGCCGGTATCATTGGTAGACTTGCTGCCCGAAGAGCCAAGGTCCCTGCAATTATCCATTCCGTACACGGATTTTCTTTTTCTCCCTTTCAGTCATTTTTAAAGCGGACTTTTTTTACTACTGCTGAAAGATGCGCATCCCGGGCTACTCATCATTTTATATTTGTGTCCAGGGAAGATATTGAAACCGCTCGTGTTCATGGATTGATCCGGCAGGATTATTCTTTAATTCGCAGCGGATTTCCTATTCGCGATTTTATTCAAATATCTCCTCAAACATCCGAACTCCGTAAAAAATACAATATCCGAGATGATCAATTCGTCTGTGGAATTATTGCCCCATTTAAACCACAGAAAGGCCTATTCCACCTCGCAGAGATTGCTCACCGTGTATTGAATTCTCCCAAAAGAAAGAAAGATATCGTGTTTTTTATTGCCGGTGATGGACAACTCCGGGAGGAATTTGAAAATGAATTGAAAACAAAAGGCATTTTTGAAAATTTCCGCTTACCCGGATTCATCTTCGATATGCCATCTGTTATAGATCTGTTCGATCTTGGAGTATCCACTGCCTTGTGGGAAGGTTTACCCCAGAGTCTCGTACAGCTCCGGTTAAAAAAGAAAGCCGTTGTTGCCAGTGATATAACCGGGAATCGTGAAGTGATTTCCAATGGGAATAATGGTTATCTTGTTGATGTCTTCGATTATGACCGATTTGCACAAGCAGTACTCGAACTGGTTCATGATGATTCCAACAGAGTAAAAATGGCTGCCTATAACGATGATTTCTCCCAATGGGATGCTGATTATATGGTAAAGCGACAGGAAGAACTCTATCGTAAACTCCTCGATTGAGTTGATTTTTATTCCAATTACCTGTTTTTTTGCCTTTTTGTTTATTGAAAATTTGCCCTCTTCAATCATATATAATCTTATTAAAAGAAATACTCAAATAAAAAAAATCAAACCTATTAATTTTAGTTGCACTCCAATTTAAAATAGTCTATAATGGAAGATGCGAAGTTTTCCATTTGTAAAACAATTAGACTCGATGGACTGCGGTCCTACGTCCTTGTGTATGATTGCCAAATATTACGGCAAAACATATTCTCAGCAAACACTACGGGAAAGATGTTACATTACCCGGGAAGGCGTGTCGATGCTCGGCACCAGCGATGCCGCCGAATCTATCGGAATGCGTACCATGGGAGTGCGCATCAGCTTCGATAAACTTGCTGAAGAAGCCCCCCTTCCTTGTATTGCTCATTGGAGACAGAATCACTTCATTGTTGTTTATAAAATAAAGAACAACTTCGTTTATGTTTCCGATCCAGCACATGGTCTGGTTAAATATACACGCGAAGAATTCCTTGCAGGATGGGCCAGCACTAAAAAAGGCGGAGAAGATCAGGGATTGTGTTTACTCCTCGAACCCACTCCCGATTTCTACAAAGCAGATGATGAAAGCATTAATAAGTCCAGCTTTGCATTTTTATTCTCTTATCTCCGTCCCTATAAAACTTTCCTCGTACAACTTCTTATCGGTATGCTGGTTGGCAGTTTGCTCCAATTGGTTTTCCCTTTCTTAACCCAGTCCATTGTCGATTACGGTATTAATAATAAGGATATTCCTTTTATTACACTTGTTCTGGTCGCCCAACTCGCTTTATTTATGGGCCGTACCTCAGTTGAACTCATACGAAGCTGGATACTTCTCCATATCAGTACTCGAATCAATATATCGCTAATATCCGACTTTCTCATAAAACTCATGAAACTTCCCATCGGCTTTTTCGATACCAAGATGATCGGCGATATTATGCAGAGAATCGGAGATCATACCCGTATTGAAAACTTCCTCACCACTTCCACACTGAATATACTTTTTTCGTTTATCAACCTCATCATTTTCGGTATCGTACTCGCACTTTACGATATGCGAATCTTTAGTATTTTCGTAGTCGGAAGTATTTTATATATTGTCTGGATTTATATTTTCATGAAGAAACGTCGTGAACTCGATTTTAAACGGTTCGCCCAACTCTCTGAAAACCAGAGCAGCTTATTCCAGATCATCCTTGGTATGCAGGAAATCAAATTGAATAACTGCGAAAAACAGAAACGCTGGGAATGGGAACGCATCCAGGCCCGGTTGTTCCGTGTTAATATTAAAAGTTTGGCGTTGAATCAATACCAACAGATGGGTTCTATTTTTATCAACCAGGCCAAGAACATCTTTATCAGTTTCTATGCTGCCAAAGGCGTTATCGACGGCAGTATGACCCTCGGTATGATGCTTGCCGTTCAATACATCATCGGGCAGTTAAACAGTCCTATCGAACAATTAATCGGTTTCATGCAAACCACCCAGGATGCCAAAATCAGTCTTGAACGTCTTGGAGAAATTCATAAACGGAAAGATGAAGAATCAGTGGAAGATGAAAAAGTAACCATTCTTCCCGAGAACAAAAGTCTTACTATTTCCGGGCTTAACTTCCAGTACGAGGGTCCGCATTCCGAAAGCGTATTAAAAGAAGTCGATCTCGTTATTCCTCAGAGTAAAGTAACTGCCATTGTCGGTATGAGTGGAAGCGGTAAAACCACTCTTGTAAAATTACTTCTCGGATTCTATCCACCCTCTAAAGGAGAGATACGCGTCGGCGATATCGATTTGCGAAATGTCAGCAGCCGGTTATGGCGTCAAAAAATCGGTGTTGTTATGCAAGACGGTTATATATTTTCTGATACCATCGCCAAGAACATATCCGTTCGCAATGAAATTATCGATAAAAAGCGACTTGTCGAAGCCGCTCGAATTGCCAATGTGCAGGAATTTGTCGATTCACTGCCCCTTGGATTCAATACCAAAATCGGCCAGGAAGGTCACGGTTTAAGTCAAGGGCAGAAACAGCGTATCCTTATCGCTCGTGCCGCTTATTCCAATCCTGATTTCCTCTTCTTCGACGAAGCCACGAACGCTCTCGATGCAAACAATGAACGCGCCATTATGGAAAATCTCGATGAATTCTTCAAAGGCCGTACCGTTGTTGTTGTTGCCCATCGGCTCAGTACTGTTAAAAATGCCGATCAAATTGTTGTTCTCGATAAAGGTAAAATCGTCGAAAGAGGTACTCACCAGGAACTCACAGATTTACGCGGTGCATATTATAACCTCGTTAAAAATCAACTTGAATTGGGGAAATAAATGCCTGAAAAGATGCCCGATAAAATAGAAATTAAAATTAATGTAAGAAATGATTCCCAAACAGAAGAACAACCTGGGAAAGATGTTACTATCGATGAAATAAAAAAAAGCGATAAAATTACCGATATTACCCAACAACTTCAGGAAGTTGAAATACGTAGCGATGAAGTCCAGGAAATTATGGGATTTATACCTCATTGGATAATCCGATGGGGAATTACCGTTATTTTTATCGTTGTCGTAGTCATGCTCATCGGCAGTTGGTTCTTCAAATATCCAGATATCATAACCGCTTCCGTTTCATTAACCACCAAGAATCCTCCTGCTGTACTTGTTGCCCACACCACTGGAAAAATTGAAGCTCTTTTCATAACCGATAAACAAATTGTCAACCCCGGAGATAATATTGCTATTATTGAAAATGCCACTAATTATAGACATTTATTTGATTTAAAGGAAAAACTCGATGCAATAAAACCCTTTTTAGTAAACTTCGAACCCGTTCCCTCCATTCAGTTTTCTGCCAGTTATTCACTCGGACAACTTCAAACTCCTTACGCTTCATTTGTAGGAAGTTACGACGATTATCTCCATTTCCTCGAACTCGATACCAATCATAGAAAAATAGAATCCATTAGAAATCAGATACTCAGCTATAAAACTCTTTTTGAACAGGCAAAACGTCAGGCTGCAATTCAAGAAGAGGAACTCAAACTCAGTAAACAAAGCTTTGAACGCTCCGAATCTCTTTTAAAAGACGGTATTATTTCTCGAACCGATTTCGAATCTGCAAAGAGCATGTATCTTCAAAAACAATTCAGTTATGAAGGTGCAAAAACCGCTTTATCCAATTCCAGTTTACAAATTGCACAGCTCGAACAATCCATTATGGAATTACAACTCTCATTCAGCGGTGAAAAGAAACGCCTTCAACTTGCATTAAGCCAGGCATACGAAACTCTTACAGGACAAATCTCACAATGGGAACAATCCTATCTTTTAAAAACCCCTATCCGTGGAACCGTTACATTTACGAAATATTGGAGCATCAATCAAAATGTCAATGTTGGTGACCGAGTGGTAACAGTCATTCCTGAAAAAGGCGGCGAAATCATCGGAAAACTGGTACTCCCCATCGAAGGATCCGGAAAAGTTAAAATCGGACAACGTGTTAATATGAAATTTACCAACTATCCTTTTATGGATTACGGCATTGTATCCGGCCATATCGTTTCCCGTTCACTTGTAGCTTCGGACAACTTCTTTTTACTCGAAATTCACCTCGATAACGGACTTGTCACCAGCTATAATAAGAAACTTGAATTCTCCCAGGAAATGCAAGGATCCGCGGAAATCGTTACAGAAGATATCCGGTTACTCGAACGCTTCTTCAAACCCATTAAGAATATGCTCGATAAAATGTAAACTTCTTGATTTACTTTGTTTTCTTGAATATATTACTTGTATAATTAACTTAATTAGCGTTTCGTATAATTCTTATCGATCCAGTTTTTATATTCCCCGGAGCGTACATGTTCTACCCATTCCCGGTTTTCCACATACCATCTGACTGTCTTTTTAAGACCTTCATCGAAAGTAACCGATTGCGTCCATCCCAATTCATTTTTTATTTTATCGCAATTAATCGCATATCTTCTATCATGTCCCGGACGATCTTTTACATATACGATCAAATCCGAATAACTTGCTATTTTTTTTGCTGCACAATTAAGGAAATTGTTTTCTTTTAGCGGCAATATTTCTTCCAGATAGGCACATATTTTTTTAACCACATCGATATTCGTCTGTTCGTTTTCTCCACCGATATTGTACGTTTCACCCGCTTTTCCTCTCCGGGTGATCGTATAGATTGCCGAACAGTGATCTTCCACATATAACCAATCCCTTACATTCAATCCATCTCCATAAACCGGCAGGTTTCTACCTTCCATTCCATTCAAAATCATTAATGGGATCAGCTTTTCAGGGAATTGGTACTGGCCATAGTTATTGGAGCAATTGGAAACCGTAACAGGGATACCATACGTATGGTAATACGCTCTCACCAGATGATCCGACGATGCCTTCGATGCTGAATAGGGACTCCGCGGATCGTATTTTGTCTCTTCAAAAAAGAAACCCGTATCCCCTAAACTTCCGTATACCTCATCCGTTGAAATATGATGAAAAAGAACCTTATCAAAGTCTTCCTGTTTCCAATGTTTTCGGATCACTTCCAATAAAGTAAATGTTCCCATGATATTTGTTTTGATAAAATCCCCAGGGCCGTGAATGGAACGGTCTACGTGCGATTCCGCAGCAAAATGAACAATCATATCCACATTATGACGCGTGATAATTTCTTCCATTGCATGAAAATCCGTTATATCCGCTTCATAGAAGGAATACCGTTTTTCACCTTCATTTCCGTATTTTTTATCGATTTCTGCCAGGTTTTCCAGGTTCCCCGCATAAGTTAACCGGTCTACATTAATCACATTGGAAACAAAATCCTTCCGGTTGAAAATGTACCTGATATAATTGCTCCCGATAAAACCCGCCCCTCCCGTTACCATTACCGAGCGTGGGCAAAACCGTTCCGTTTCTATTCCCTGTGTAGTGCTTTTTAAATTATCAT
>JAKAGC010000192.1 GCA_021817755.1 Acidobacteriota bacterium
ACACCGATGTGATGTCGATGGCACATTCGGTTGAGGTTCGTGTTCCGTTTCTTGATCATCCACTCGTTGAATACATCACTTCTCTTCCTGCAGAGCTAAAATTAGGTCTCTATCAGTATAAATCCGCGTCCAATCCGCATAAATCAGTATCTGATAATAAATCAGTTAAAATCAGCGCCAATCCGCGTCAAAGTTTGCATTCAGATAATCAGCATCAATCAGTTAAAATCAGCATAAATCCGCGTCTAATAAATAAAAGATTATTGGTTGATGCGGTTTCGGATATCATTCCAGAAGAAGTATATATGCGAAAAAAACTTGGTTTTACATTCCCGCTCCAAAAGTGGCTCACGGGACGGTTACTAGTTACTAATTACAAGTTACCGGTCACTAAATTCCACTGGTCTCAAAATTGGGCGATAGAAGTGTTAAAGAAATTTTCCTAAATCTTATGAATCCCAATCTTTTAGAAAAGGCAGAGATTTTAATTGTGAGGATTTGGTTATGGTTGTTAAATTTTATTTTGGCGATTATAAGAAAAATATTATTCCCTTGGAAAATAAAAAATCCCAAAAATATTCTTATCTATAAATTAGGAAATATTGGAGACATAGTCTGTGCAATGCCAGCGATGTACACAGTTAAAGAAAATTTTCCTGATGCTCGAATAACACTACTTACATCTCCAGGGAAACGTGGGGCGATAGGGGCCAAAGATTTTTTAGATGGCGCTTCATATTTAGACAATATAAGGGTATATTATTCTGATGATATTTCCACTTTTTCGAAGATTTTTTCTATGATTTCCATATTAAAAAAAGAAAAATATGACTTATTTATTCAATTGCCAGATGATTGGGTAAAATTTAAAACACTAATTCGTAATCAAATCTTTGCTAAAATAATAGGGGTTAAATCGGCATTAGGTTTTTATATTAGAACGTCCCAAATGTTTAAGAAAACGCAGGTGGATTTCACTAGTAAAAAAACAGAATCTGTTGCACTTTTGGACATTCTTGTTGAAAACGGTATAAAAAAATATGAAATAAAGTTTGAATTTCCGAAACATATTTTTGAAAGTTATAAAAATAATGCCGAAATAGATCTTCTTAAAAAAGAAAATGATATCATTCTCGGAATTTGTATGGGCGGAGGAACGGAAGATAAAAAATGGCCGATAGAAAAATTTATTGAAGTATTTCGTGATCTAAAATTAAAATATACTAAGATGGGTGTAATATTTTTTGGAGGTTTGTCGGAAATTGATTCTATTGAAAAAGTGGCAAAAACTTGCGAATTACGGTACATTAATTTTGCTGGCAAATCAATTAAGGAGAGTATTTTAGCTATAAAGAGCACAGATGCTTTTTTAACAAATGATACGGGTCCTATGCATATTGCTGCGGCGTTCGGAATTCCAATTATTGCACTATTCAGCACAAGAAGTGTTTTTGGTAGTTGGTTTCCATATGGAAAGAACAATTTTTGTTTGTATAAGAAATTTTTGAAATGTGATTATTTAAAAGAGGATTGTGTTAAAAAAAGTATTGTAACAATATCTGTGGAAGAAGTGATTGGGGCGTGTAACGAAGTATTTTATCAAATTATTTCCTAACTAATTTAAAATGAAAATGAAAAGTTTTTTGCAAAAAGGTTTTGTGAAAATAGTTGGGTTTTTAAGTCGAGGATTGGGGCTTTCTAGGTTTAAAATAGTAATTTGGATTTATAGTTTTGTATTTACCCCACTAAAAAGAGGTGGATCTGTTATTGACGTTGATCTACCAACCATAGGGAAATTGAAATTTACTTTAGATAAAAACGATTCTTTGGGACTTTCGGTTTTCAAAATATATGAAGAGTTTGAAACCAATTTATTCATTCATGAGATAAAGCCGGGTGAAATTGTGGTAGATGCGGGTGCAAACATTGGATATTATACCGTTATTTTTAGTAAATTAGTTGGAGAAGGGGGGAGGGTATATGCTTTTGAGCCGGATCCTGTAAATTTCGAGATTTTGAAAAAAAATGTTGAGCAGAATAATTGTAGGAATGTGATCTTAGAAAAGAAAGCGCTTTCCAATAAGAATGAAATGACTAAATTATATCTTAGTAAAGAAAATATGGGGGATCATAGAATTTATGATTCTGGTGAAGGAAGAACAAGTGTTGAGGTTGAAACAGTTCGATTAGATGATTATTTAAAGGATATAGTTGATAGAATATGTGTATTAAAAATAGATGTTCAGGGCGCAGAGGTCATGGTTTTAGAGGGAGCAAGGGAGGTGTTGAACAAATCTTTAAAATTAAAAATATTTTCTGAATTTTGGCCATCCGCAATAAAGAAAACTGGAAAAAATGCAAAAGACTTCTTTGTTATTTTAGACGATAATAATTTTAGCTTTAAAGATATAAATGCCGTGAAGAGAAATTTAGAAGAAATTAGAGATATGGATATTTTTATAGAATCCCATTCTACCGAAAAAGATGGGGGTGCCAATGTTTTTATGGAAAAAAAACAGAAAACAAATACAGAGAGAATAAAAATTTTATTTGTAGCAGATCTCAATACATATGGTCGAAGTTCACAGAGATATCAGGTTTTAAAAAATTTGGGTCATGAAGTGATGGGTCTTTCACACGTCCCAGTTCCATGGAATCCACGGAAAGACTTTAGTTTAATTGAAGCCATTTCTTGGAGATTAAAAATTCCAGTAGATTTAACTGCCGTCAATAAAAAAATAAAAAATGAAATATTAAAAAATAGATTTGACATATTGTGGATAGAGAAAGGAAATACAATTTTACCTCTTACATTAAAATTTGTAAAAAAACATTCTATAGGAACGAAAATAGTTTCCGCTTCTGAAGATGACATGTATGCAAAACATAACCACTCTCTCTATTATAAACTTGGCATAAAATACTATGATGGTGTAGTTACAAAAAAAACATTTAAACTCGAAGAATTAAAACTGCTGGGTGCAAAAAGAACTGAGCTTTATTTAGATGCTTATAATGAAGAACTACACAAGCCATGCGTGCTTTCAGAAGAAGAGGAGAATAAATATTCTTGCAATGTCGGATTTATTGGTGCATTTGAGGAAGATAGGGCTCAACGAATGCTCTATCTTGCAAAAAATGGAATTAAGGTGATTGTTTGGGGATTAGATTGGGGCCCATGGGTTGGAAAACACAAAAATTTAGATGTAAAAAACAAACCTGTTTTCGGCGATGATTATTCAAAGGTAATTTGTGCCACTAAGATAAATCTTTGTTTTTTGCGAAAGATAAATCGAGATGAAGCAACATGTCGCACTATGGAAATCCCAGCATGTGGAGCATTTATGCTTGGAGAAAGAACAAAGCGACATTTGGATTTTTTTGAAGAAGGAAAGGAAGCAGAATTTTTTGGTTCGAATGAGGAAATGCTTCAAAAAGTGAGATTTTATCTTGAAAATGATGAAAAGAGAAAGGAAATCGCTCGCGCAGGAAGAGAGAGGTGTTTGAAGAGCGGATATAGTCAAAGAGAACAATTGTCACAAATGCTTATGAAAGTCTCAGTGCTTAAATAGGATGTTTTTGCACACAAAAAAGAAAAAACCGAGTATCATACTCGGTTTTTTTATAGTTAAAAATTCCAGCTTTCATTTTTGATATCTTTATCACTGAAAAAATCCCAGCGTTTTTCGTTTTTGAAGAAGTAATCAACAGTTCGCTTGAGTGCTTCTTCGAGAGAAACTTTCGGACGGGTTTCAATTACGGAATACAATTTAGTATTGTCGGATTGTAAATGCCAGATTTCCCATGGTCTCACGCGTTTCTCATCCGGTATGATCTCGATTTTTTCATATCCCATTATCTTCCCAATGAGACGAGCTAAATCATAGATTTGAATACCGTCTTCAGAACCCATATTATATACTTCACCACACTCTCCTTTTTCAAGAAGTTCCACAGCCATACAAACAGCATCACCCGCATATTGGAAATCGCGGAAGCTGTTGTTGCCGAGATATACTAGTGGACCGTTGGTAAGTTGTGTGATGATTTCAGGAATCACATATGCATGTGTTTCTCGTTCACCGACGCAGTTGAATTGTCTCATCGCGATTGCGGGAACATTTCCTTCGCGCCAACGAACTTGTACAAGACCATCCGCAGCAAGTTTAGAAACACCATATGTGGAGTGAGCAACTACCATATCCGTTTCTTTGATTTTTCCTTTCATATCTCCATAGATTTCGGCAGAGCTTACTTGTAGAATTTTTTTGATACCGGCTTTTTGGCAAGCATTCAAAACTTTAAGTACCGCAACCGCGTTAATCTCGAAAAAATGCATGGGACGTTCAAAGCATTCCGGAATGTATGGCTCAGCCGCATAGTTGAAGACATATTCAATTTGAAATTTTGTGAGAATTCGAACAAGTTCATCTTCATTATCACGAATATCAAACCATTTAAGTCTTGCTTTTGGATGCACATGTTTACGAAGGCCAGTAATAAGATTATCAAGAACAAGAACCTTACATCCGCGTTCTTCAATCAGATAGTTTACAAGGTGACTTCCTATAAACCCAGCACCCCCGATAACACAGACGCGTTTACCAGTTACATTTTCCATAATATCCTCCTTTGAATATAAGTTATAAATTAACTATTTTTACACTATGGCACATTGACATTATTGTCAATGTATTTACCGATATTTATAACATCTTGCCAAATTATTCTTTTTGTTTTAATATATAATCAGTTATTTTTTAAGAATATAAAGAAGGAGAGGGTAATGAAAATTCCAGTTTCAAGACCATTATTCACTGGTTTGGAGGCAAGATATGCAAACCAGGCGATTGTCAATGGCGATTTGTCTGGTACTTTTGGAGAATTTATTTCTCGTTTTGAAAATAATTTTTCAAAGTACTGTGAATGTAACTTTGGTATTTCAACGATGAATGGAACAACTGCTATTCACCTTGCTCTTGCTACACTTGGTATAAAAGCCGGTGACGAAGTACTTGTTTCTTCACTTACCAATATGGCGACCTTTTTTGCGGTAGTATATCAGGGCGCAATTCCGATTCCGATAGATATTGAATTAGACACATGGAATTTAAATCCTGAGTTACTTGAAAAAAAGATCACCAAAAAAACTAAAGCAATTCTTGTGGTTCACCTCTTTGGCCATCCGGTCGATATGGATCCTGTATTAGCTATCGCCCGAAAATACAAATTGTATGTGGTTGAAGATGCGGCGCAAGCGCACGGTGCAGAATATAAAGGAAAGAAAGTGGGGTCATTGGGAGATGTTGGATGTTTTAGTTTTTATGCAAACAAGGTGATTACCACTGGAGAGGGAGGAATGATAGTTACGAATAGCGAAGGGCTTGCTTCCCGCGCACGGTCATTAAAATCCCTCGGGTATGGAAGAAAAAACAAGTTTATGCATGAAGTCATTGGGTTCAATTATCGAATGACGAATGTTCAGGCAGCAATCGGAACCGCCCAGTTGGAAAACATTGATTTTATCCTGAAAAGAAAAAGAGATATTGCTGATTTTTATATAGACCATCTCTCTGATATCCAAGAGCTTAAGTTTCCGGTTGAAAAAAACTATGCAAAGAACGTGTATTGGATGTTCCATATTGTTCTTGGAGAATCATTTGCCGGACGCCGCGACCTCGTGACGAATCTTCTAAAGGAAAAGGGGATAGAAACAAGAGAGTCATTTATTCCGGGAAATATGCAGAAACTGTTTATCGACGCATATGGATTCCGAGAGACTGATTGCCCCGTCGCGAATAATGTTGGTTTAAACGGATTTTATCTACCAAGCGGTCCAAATATATCTAAGGATGAATTACAATATGTGGTGTATTCTCTTCGTGATTTATTCTTGAATATCTAAATAAAAAAGCCCCATTATATGGGGCTTTTTACATTTATTTCAGATAACGATTCTTTAACTCTTCAAAGGTTTGCCAAAATATAAACGATTCCCCTCCTTTGTAAGGAGGAAGAATATTTTCGGTAATTTTGAAGCCGAGATGTGTGTAAATCTCTTTCAAATCGGTTCGTGATGAGAGTGCAAATCCAAATACAGAAAAATATGGAGGGCGCTCTTCGGCAAGTCGCTGTATCATTGTGCGCACAAGTTCTGTTGCATATCCCTTTCGTTTTACAAAAACACGCACATGGAGAAGTTCTGCATTTTCTCCAGTCGACATACGCCAAACAATAAATCCCTTATTCGGCCAAAATTCATAACTAAGGTTTTCATACATTTCTAAATATTTCTTTTTAAATTCAGAGAATGTGATTGCCTCAGGTTCAAATGAAGTTTTTTCCATAATATCGTTGCTGTATATGAGGTGGACTTTATTGCCGTTACGATCAAGGTAAAATGCCTGTTCTTTCCCCGCAAACTCAAACGCACGTGCAAATCGAGTAAGATCAATTGCCTTATACAAATCTTTTCTCAAATACAACTTCGCTTTACTATGGTCTTGCGGTGTCGCCACATAGTCGAGTGTTATGAGTTTTATAAACCATCGCCGGAACATTTCGAAAATAATATCTTCCATTTTTTCATAAAGACTTTGTGCGGTATCTTGTTCCCCGATTGCGATTTTCTGTATATCGATGATATCTCCATGATCAATTTTTTCATCGATTTCATGTAGAGTAACACCAGTTTCCTTTTCTTCATTGATAATCGCCCAATTAATGGTCGTGGAACCTCGATATTCTGGAAGGATTCCCCCATGAAAATTGAAACATTTCTTTCTCTCTATAATAAACCTTTTGGATACGAGTTTATTGTGAAAAATAGAAAAAAATAAATCGCACGCATTTGCGTTTTGAACAAGTGTCGCTCCTAACGGAAGATTTTTTTCTGCCCATTCTCGGCATTTTTGGCCAATCGGAGCTGTATTTGTGATATAAATCTTCATGATTTTTCTCCGTTATTAATTATTCTAGTTTCAGGATAAACCAAAAATTGATAAAAGTCAATGCAAAAAAATAATTGAAAGCACCCGTACTAGCAGATATACTAATCAACATGGAACAAGTTGTTGATACTCTACAAAAAGGGTTTTTACTCAGTATTTGTATTCCCACATATAATCGTCCAGAAAAGTTTAGACAAATGATGATGGGTCTTATGCCACAATTAACATCGGAAATAGAGGTGGTGGTGAGAGATGATAGTTCTAAT
>JAKAGC010000193.1 GCA_021817755.1 Acidobacteriota bacterium
ATCTAATGGAAAAACTCATTGAATTTGATAAACTCATTGCATTTGATGTAAATTCCGATTTAATCGAAAAAGCAATAGTCAAATTTAAAGAAAACAATAAAATTGAATTCCTTGTACATAATCTTTATGACACAGAAAAACCGTTTATTCCAAATGATTTCGATCTGGTAACCGGTCTTGCATTCCTTGAACACACATTTCTGGATGAAGCGATCCCCATTCTAAAACGTTTTTGTAAAGCAAATGGTTACATGTATTTTGCACACAATTATATGTCCCCTACCATATTCCAACCCACTTTTGACGATATAATCGATCGTAGAATTGTAATGAATTTCGACGGATTTTCCATTGAAAACCAGATATATAAAGAAAAAAGGGCTGGAGATAGCCGTTGCGGTGCCAAACTCTTTTCCAAATTTTGCGAACACGGTTTGGATATTATTCATTTTGAATGTACAGATTGGCTCTTATACCCCAAACCAGGTGGATACTCGGAAGAAGAAGCAGAAATACTGCGAATGTTGGTGAATTTTTTCTATCAGGCAAATAAACACCCCTTAATCCCACTATCTCTCCGAGTTAGTGATAAAATTCTCGATGAGTGGAAATTCACACGTCTTAGCCAGATAGAAGACAACAAACTGGTTTTTATTTGCCCCCAAACCAGTATTCTAGTAAAAAATTAATTCACTCTTACCATTTAAATGAATAATAATTGCGATTCGCAGCAATATCTAAAAAAATTAAAAGAAAAAATTTTTTCATTCCCACCACTCTTTAAAATTGATTATGGTTCTGGTATAGTATTTATATCATGTTGAAAATTTGAAGAAGGAGAAAACATGTTCAGTATTAGAGGAAGCGAAAGTAACGAAAAATGGGCAAATGAAATAATGGCTGATGTATTTGGAACATTCAATCGAGCCTGGGAAGATATCAAACAGCGAAATTCCGAAATGGAACGCAATGCGTTACGATGGTTTGAAATGGCAATCGAATGGGTTTGTAAGCAAGGAGCCGGTTATATAGTATCCAATCGCTCCAATCTCGAATCATATTCTCTTTTCCAAAAATTTATTGAACGAAATAAAGAAGAAATCGGCCTTGATTACTTTGAATTCAAATTCGCTTATGGCAGGTTCATCAATAAATACGCAAACATGGATTAATTCAATAAAAAATAATTCAGGATTTTCTAATAAATTTTCATGCTGAAAACATTAAATTACTATAAATGTATGACTTTTTTTAAGAAAAATAGAAATCAAACCCAACAGAAAAAAAATTCAAAAAATCGAAAAAGGAGGTCTAATGCGACCTAAAAGCCCTCTTATCGATCAAATAAACGAATTTGTTGATCAAATAAAAGTGGAATTTCCCATCAAACAGGTCATCCTTCTAAGAGGTTATCCCACAGAAATCGATACGATGATAGAAATCGCTATTGTTGTTAATAATCTGGAAATAGATTACCTTGAAGCCAAAGATACATTAATTGAAATTGCTGGTCAAATCCATCCCGGAATCGAACCCATATTGATTGATACAGCAAAAGAGGATAAAGTCGGTTTTCTGGCTGAAATCCGTCGAAACGGTGAAATAATTTTTGAGGGCGAATCCTAAAACAGATCACCCTCTTTTATATATTTTTTTACTTTTATTTCTGGATAATTTTACCGAATTCCTAAATTCACTCCTGAGGTTGCAACTCAAAAACCCAACCATCTTGATAATCAATATTAACAGTTGATTCCGGTTGTAGCTTTCCTTCCAATATCATTACTGATAACCTATCCTGGATTTCTTTCTGGATAACACGTTTTAATGGACGAGCTCCAAGTACAGGATCAAATCCCATATCAGCCAGCTTATCCAATGCTACATCGGTAATCTCGAAATAAAGCCGTTCATTCTTCATCAACCTTCCCAATTTTTTCATCTCTGTCAATGCAATCTCACGAATAATTTCTTTAGTCAAACGTTTAAATATAATTATCTCATCGATTCGATTCAAAAATTCCGGTTTAAAATTCCGATAAAGTAATTGCTCGATTTGCTGTTTAATAATAAAATAATCCGAAGCTTCCTGGATTAGTTCTGATCCCAGGTTTGAAGTCATAATTATAATCGTATTGGCAAAATTAACTGTCTTCCCCTTAGAATCCGTTAAACGCCCATCATCCAGAACTTGAAGTAGCATATTAAAAACATCCGGATGTGCCTTTTCGATTTCATCTAATAAAATAAGAGAATATGGTCTACGTTTTACCGCTTCAGTTAATTGTCCTCCTTCTTCATATCCCACATACCCAGGAGGAGCGCCAATAAGTTTTGCCACGGAATGTTTTTCCATATATTCCGACATATCGATACGGACCATTGCCTTTTCGCTATTAAAAATAAACTCGCTCAAAGTTCTGGCTAATTCAGTTTTACCAACACCTGTCGGGCCAAGAAATAAGAATGATCCAATAGGACGTTCAGGTGCATGAAGCCCTGCTTTCGATCTTCGCACTACCCGTGCAACCGCCGACACCGCTTCATCTTGTCCTACAACTCGAAGTTTTAATATATCTTCCATTTTTAATAATTTATCCCGTTCACCACTCAAAAGCTTATTTACCGGTATTCCAGTCCATCGTGATACAATTTGCGCAATATCCTCCTCTGTGATCTCTTCTGTAAGAATTTTTTTCTCTTTTTGAACTTCCACAAGTTCCATTTGCACAGCTTCTATTTTTTTGTGTGTTTCCGGTAAGCGTCCATATTGAATTTGAGAAGCCATTTCATAATCGTTTTTACGTTCTGCTTCTTGTTGAACCAGTTTCAGCCGATCGATTTCCTCTTTTAAATCACGCAGTTTCTGAATTAAAGATTTTTCACGATTCCAATGCACCCGGATTTTTTCACGTTCTGTTTTTAATACATCCAATTCATTGGAAATAATTTTTAATTTTTCCCGTGCATCGTGACTATTTTCTTTTTTAAGAGCCTGGCGTTCAATTTCTCGCTGCATAATTTTGCGTTCCAATTCATCCAGTTCCTGGGGAAGTGAATCCAATTCGATACGAAGCCGTGAAGATGCTTCATCTAAAAGGTCAATTGCTTTATCTGGAAGGAAACGATCGGATATATAACGGTTCGAGAGTGTTGCAGCCGCAATAAGTGCCGCATCGGTAACTTTTATTCCATGATGTATTTCATATTTTTCTTTTAATCCCCTTAGAATTGAAATCGTCTCTTCAACCGTAGGTTCTTTTATAAAAACAGGTTGAAAACGTCTTTCCAAAGCCGGATCTTTTTCGATGTATTTCTTGTACTCATTTAAAGTTGTAGCGCCAATTGCACGCAATTCCCCCCGTGCCAGTGCAGGTTTAAGCATATTGGAAGCATCAACGGAACCTTCGGCAGCACCCGCTCCCACAATGGTATGAAGTTCATCGATAAAGAGAATTACATCTCCGTTAGACTCTAAGACTTCTTTTATAACAGCTTTTAATCGGTCCTCGAATTCCCCTCGATATTTTGCACCTGCCAGTAAACCACCAATATCTAATGTAATAATCCGTTTATTTTTAAGCAATTCAGGAACATCACCGGCAACAATCCTTAGCGCAAGACCTTCTGCCACAGCAGTTTTACCCACACCTGCTTCACCAATAAGAACAGGATTGTTTTTTGTTCTGCGAACCAGGACTTGCATAATTCGTCTAATTTCATCATCACGCCCGATAACAGGATCAAGCTTTCCCTCACGCGCTAATTGAATTAAGTCCCTGCCATACCGCTTTAATGCCTGCATTTTTTCTTCAGGAACCGGATCCGTAATTTTTAAAGATCCCCGAATTTCCATTAAAACTTTTAAAAAATTCTCCCGATTTATGCCTGAAGCATTAAGAATCTTGGCCGCTGTTCCACCTATCTCAATAATTGCAAGCATCATATGTTCAGTAGACACATAATCATCTTTAAATTGCGTGGCAATATCCATCGATTTATTCAGTACTTTCTTGAAATCATTTCCTGCATATTGCTCCGATGCCCCTTGAACTTTTGGAAGTCGATCAATCTCGGCTTCAATTTTTAATAATATTGTTTTTATATCAAATCCTATCTTTTTAATAACTTCTGGAACAATGTTTTCATTATCCGCCAAAATAGCATATAATAAATGAAGTGGAGAAAGCTCCTGATTCCCATGCTCGCTTGCTTTTTTTACACAACGCTCTACCGCTTCATTCGCTTTGAGTGTAAATTTGTCTCTATTCATCATTAGAACCTCCTTTTTCAGTATCATTTCCTTTGCAATCTTACAATGTTATTATCAAAAATATTTGAAAACATTGATATAATATTATAATCAATTTAATAAATTTTGTCTACTTTTACAATAAAACATTTCTATTAGATTTCCTGCATTAACGCAATCCACCCAATAAAAGAGATGATTGAATTACTTAAAATTTATTATTGACAATAAATTAGTGGCAAGGTATTATGGCCTTATGGATTCAATCGAAAACGAACATATTGTGAAATTAAAAAATAAACGGTATATATTCATGGTTTCCGATAATACCGGGAAAACATGTAATCGTGTCGTCCGTGTAGCATTAAGACAATTCAAAAAGGCTGATGCTATTCTAGAAACCATACCCGATGTCCGAACTGAAGATCAGATTCATTCCATAATGAATCGCGCTGCGGAGGTAAATGGAATTATCATTTATACTTTAGCTACTCCAGCCGCCAGGCAGTTGATGTCGGAGTTAAGTCGTTTAAAAGGAGTACCAACACTCGATATTTTTGGTCCAGTCTTAACAAGATTTTCAGACTTACTTGAACTATCTCCACTGGCAAAACCCGTATTGGGTATGCAATTGGATCATGAATATTTCCGCCGCATCGAAGCTATCGACTTTACTATAAAACACGATGACAGTATGCGTATTAACACCGTCGGGTATGCAGAAGTAGTTCTCCTTGGTGTATCGCGTACTACTAAAACCCCTGTCAGCATATATCTATCATACCGCGGTTGGAAGGTCGCTAATATCCCCATCGTAATGGGTTACCCTATCCCCCAGGAAGTATTAAATATGGACCAACGAAAAATTATCGCTCTTACAATAAAACCTTCACGTCTCAAATTAATTCGTCTGGAACGTCAGGAAAAAATTGGCTCGACAGAACTTGTCAACTATACTGATGATGACATGGTACGTGATGAAGTAAATTATGGTCTTGAATTATATAGAAAGAATGATTATCCTATTATCGATGTCACATACAAATCTATTGAGGAAACCGCTACTGAAGTTATGCGTACTATTTACTCCCAAATGGGAATTAAAAAAAGCTCAGAGCATTATTGAATCTGTTTGGCTTTCTCTTTTCCTAAAAAAATAATAATCATTCCAGGAATGAGCATCAGAATATCCCTGAAAATCAATCCTATCGGATCACTTCCCGATTCGGTTGTTACTGTGGAGAAACATCCGCAGTCAAAAGAAATTCCCCGGATCAAATTGATTGAAATCGCAATAATAAAAATGCAAAGTAAACCCGAAAGTATAATTGCAGAAGTTCGTTTAAAAATACCTATTATAAGAAGACAACCGGATATTATTTCAAGCCAGGGTAATATCACAGCCGGCAAATTTACCAGCCAGAGGGGAAGCATTTTGTAGTTAGCCAGTATTTTCGCAAACCCGTGTTGATCCCAGGTTTTTTGGATCCCAGCATAAATAAACAGTCCTCCAAGTATAAGAGCACATATAAATTGAACCGTTACCGAAGACAAAATATCTTTAATTTTCTGATTCATGGTAAATTGATCTCCTTATTGAGTCACAATGGTATTTCCCTGGTCTTTCCATTCTTCGAAACCACCTTTAAAAACATATATATCGGTGAATCCTTTCCTCGAAAGTTCCCTGGCTAACAGTGATGAATCCGGGCAAGTAATTCCGCTACAATAGAGTACCAACGATTTGTCTTTCACCAATAATGGTGCTACCGATTCATATTTTTGATTAAATTCAATTATCGGAAGACTAATAGCATTGGGGAGATGCCCTTCTTTATAAAGCGAACTATGACGTGCATCCAATAAGATAATCATATTGGACTCCATTAACGCTTTTAATGTGTCCATATCCATTTCCTTATAATAAGAAGAAAGATCCTCATCAGGGGCAACTCCTGAAGGGGGGACTGGCTGGTACTCTTTAAAAAGTGGTAATGAATCCGCTCTGAAATGATTGAAGGCGAGACCTGCGACAATACTAATTGCTAAAATTATTGCAACCTGGAAGATAAATTTTTTCATGTGGGTATCCTTTAAAAGATATTATTGAAGATAATAACGCTGAATAAATTTTTCCTGAACATTATATGACCAGTGAATATCTGAGATCATATAAACAGCTTGCTTTAAATCTTTATTTTCGATTGCTTCTATTAATCTCTGATGTTCTCCGACCGATGATTCTTCCCATTCTTTGATCCAACGATCTTGAGGAACGAAATCATACAGACGCTTTTTCAAGTTATTTACAATCTGTTTCAGCCATTTGTTTCCGCAGAGGTCAATATATAATTCATGGAATTCAAGATTCTTTTCATAGAAACGGTTAAAATTATTTTTTTTAACAGCAATATCCATGGCTTCGTTTAACTTTTTCATCTTTTCGATGTGAATTGGTTTGATATTTAAAAAAGAGTCAGCCAGTGCAGACGATTCTAAAGCACCAATAACCTGGTAATATTCACGAATTTCCTGGGAAGTCAATTTATTAACGTAAATCCCTTTACGGGCTTCGATTGTAACGAATCCTTCCATTTCCAGTTGAATTAACGCATCACGAAGTGGAGTTTTGCTAATTCCCAGTTTCTTACTTGTTGCATCCATATTCACTGCGGAACCTGGTTGTAAATTTTTATTCCGTATTTCTTCACGCAGATATTCATATACCTGGTCTTTCAGAGAAGCAGTATTTATTATAAATTCTTTTTTCATCGGGCGTTATATGTTTTTATACCATATTTGGTTAAGAATTTCAAGATATTTGGTTTAATAATTCGCTTTCTTTAACAAGAATTCTTAGTACATTCTAATAAATCAAAAACATGATACCCATATTTGAGGATCTTTGTGAGTAATAA
>JAKAGC010000194.1 GCA_021817755.1 Acidobacteriota bacterium
CCGTGCCCGGTATTACAGTCCCGAGCTTAAGAGGTTCTTGCAACCCGATCCCATGGGATATACCGATTCCATGAACCCCTATCAATCCTTTAACCAGAACCCCGCAAATTTTTCCGACCCCATGGGGTTACTAACATCCATTGATGCAAATTATGGCGCTCTTTCACCGGGTAGCGAAGAGCTTAAAAAGATTCAGCGTACTAACTTAAATGATAACGTAACAATTCCAACGTTGCTTAGAATTGCGGAAGGTGGTGCCAATATGGTATTAGGTGGAGTATATTGGCTCCAGGATATTTGTACTAGTCTATCTCCAGGAACGGCTTTAATTGGAACTGAAACTAATTCAAGATTTAGATTCAATTTCTCCGAACCTGGTTCAATTCTTGGTATAGATATAAGAGAACGTACGCAATTGGAAAAACTGAAGGAAATGTCGATCATAATTCCGGTCGGTGAATTTGTTGGCGATTTTTCTGGTAATTTGATTATGGGTTATTTAGATGATTATTACGCCACCAAGCCTATAGGAAAAGAAGCTAGAGAAAACCTGGATAGGCAAATAATTCCAATGGCTGCGTTGGTCTATGGAGGTGTAAAATCGATTTCAAAACGAACAAACTATGTGGAAGTTAGAAAAGAGTCTATATCAAAAGTGTTAAAAAATGAAGAACAGATATTTAGTACCATTGAAAGAATTGAAAATACCGCTCAAAAATCTTTTGATTATGCTGTACAATATCCAAGTTCAGCGAGTTTAAATAGAATGCAGTTAGGGAAACAAGCAGAAGTTAAAGCTACACGATGGATAAGAAAATGGGCAAAAAGAAATAAAATTGAATTAGGGGAAAAAGGTCTACAATTTCAAGTTAGAGGACAGAATTCAATACCAGATATGCTTTATAATCCAGAAAAAATCATCTACGATTTAAATTAACCCCGAAAGCAGTTAGACCTATTCAAAGCAATAATTTTAAATTAGATTTTCCTGGGTTTACTGTTTATTACATTTTTGGACCAGGTCCTTGGAGGATAAAATGAATATAGAAATGTTCTTTGTAAAAACTGAAAATAGTGAAGCTTTAATAAAAATAATTGAAAAAAGGTTAAATACACAACCTGATACAGTAGGAGAACAACCTAACTGGAAGCTTTTTTCTTCATATGATTCAATTTTAATAAAGGAATTAAGAAGAAAAATTGCCGTTTCTATTAGTAAAAATGGATGGATTTCAGCAATAGAGTCAAAAGAAGTTATTGATTTCAAATTACTTCAACAGATTTCTGAGCAATTAAAAACAAAAGTTATTGCTATTCAATTATCAGAAATAACAGGATGTTGTGGGTACTCGTCTTGTCTTAGTGGAAAAATTATTGAATCATATTTTAGTGAAGAAGATGAAAACCCCATGGGAACTTTAAAGGCATATCTTAAAATGAATGGAATTGAACATTCCTTGCTTAGTTTTAGAGAAGTATTAAACTTTAAAAATCAAAATTGGGTAATTGTTTTACGAGCTTCTAAATAAATTTTTTTTTCTGTCGCTCTGTCGCTCGCCAAAAATCAAACAAAGCGAATGAGTTGTAAAAAATTGAGCGATTTTGAATGAAAAGTGCTTTGATTTTTTTGCAAAACGGTTGAGATTCCAGAGAATTCAATAAGGAATTAGCTTTGAGAATAAGCAATTGACCGGACGTCCTCTCTCTTCGCCGATTGCCAGTTTTGATTTATATCGCCAATACTACCGGAAACCTTTCTTGTGCCATTTTTTCACCATTTCAGGTTTCACAAAATAAAGCACATCTTTTTACCAGCAGACATTGAATTTCACTCCCTCCGGTTAAAGTAACGAGAAAAACCCGCATGTCAGAATACTATATCGGCAATAATGGAAGGCTATTAGGAATGATATCTTAAGGAATTCCAAAAAAGAAAAGGACAAAAAACCAAGATTTTAGGAATACACAAACATAAATATTGGATAGTAAAAGCCTAACAAACTTCAATATGAATCATTTCTACTAGACTAATCGGTTTTAGATGTGTCAGAGTTAAAGAGTGGAATTTCAAAAAGAGAATTGCTTATAGAGAAAACTGCGGGCTGCATAATAGTTGAGAATATGATATGATTATATGATTAAATTACCAGGAAACCGGCACGAGGTTGAAAAAATGATTAAATCGATTTGTGTTTACAGTTCATCGAGCGATGCAATAGATGAGACTTACTTTGCAGCAGCAAAAGAAGTGGGGAAACAGATAGGCGAAAACGGACATACATTGATTTTCGGAGGGGGCCGCATCGGCTTGATGGGCGAAGTGGCCCGTACTGTTCACCTCTATGGTGGCCGAGTTGTGGGGGTGATCCCGGAATACCTGAATCGACCTAATATTACTTATGAAGCATCGGATAACCTGATCGTTACTGCTACAATGCGGGAACGAAAAGCAAAAATGGATGAACAATCGGACGCCTTTCTGGGGCTACCGGGCGGATTTGGCACTCTTGAAGAAATTCTTGAAATCATTACCCTGAAACAAATCCAACAACACAATAAACCGATCGTATTAATCGATATCCGAAATTTCTACAAACACTTAATTGCGATGTTCGAAGAAATATACAAGGAACGATTTGCAAAAGAAATTCATAGGCAACTCTATTACGTAGCAAAAGATGTGCAAGATGCCTTTTCTTACCTTAATTCCTATGTTCCAACTCCTTTCCCGGTAAAATGGTTTTAATAGAATAGGAAAATAAAAAAGGGAGGCGTTTAAATCCGCCTCCCGGTCTCTAAAATCAGTCTTCTCTTTTTAAAAATAAATTTACATTTTATGGAAAAGAACAAATCTATTTCATTGAATTATTTTTTAGGTACATTTTTTTCATGTTTCAATTTGAACCGGACAACAACGGTAAACTTAACGCTTTTCTTTACCCCTTCATCTATAAAGGGTTCATACTTCCATTGTTTTATGGCATCGACCGCAGCCTGGTTTAACATGGGGTGACCATCTATGATAGTGGTATTTATAACATTTCCCTCAACATCGATGGTTGCTTCTATCACAACAGTACCCTGGATTTTTTGCTTTACGGCTGCTTCAGGATACACGGGTTCTACTTTGATAATAAGCCTGGGGGCTTTTGAAGCAGAAATAACAAGGGCATCTTTATTTTTTTTCTCTCCATCGAATTTGAAAGAAAAAACGACATTGAATTTTACGGATTTCTTTTTTCCATCGATTATGAAGGGTTCATATTTCCATTGTTTCAATGCACTAATCGCGGCTTCGTAAAATTCTTTGGGTCCTTCGATCGGATTAACTTTCACTACATTCCCCTCTTCATCAGTGGAAGCTTCTACAATAACCCTCCCTGATTTTCCTGCTTTTATCAATTCTTCGGGATAAACAGGTTCCACTTTTTTTATCAACCTGGGCCCGTCAGGTGCCTTCTCTTTCTTTATTAAAGATAACAATTTTGATTCTCTTAGAAATGAGAGAAAAAAAATCTTCCCATTTTTGCCTTCAAAACCAAGAGAAGCGGTTTTACCGGAAGGAATAATTATTTTTGAAGTTAATAATGATGATGATTTATTTCCCGCTACGAGATCGCGCACTTCAACCTGGAACTGGTTATCTGGGACAGAAATACAGGTTAAACTGATTTTCCAACTTTTACCTTCAAAATGAATTTCCCCTTTTTTAGTGTCTTTAAATACAGATGGAGTAACGATTATGGCTCCTCCGTGTATACGGATATCATTTAAATTAAATACACGTTTCAATGTATCCATTTCCTCGTAACCAGGTTTTTTTCCGTTTACAGGTGTACCTGTGCCGGGTTCGAACTCATAAGAACTAATAACCTTTTTCATATCGGTATTCTCACCGCGAGCACCTTCATATAATCTGACCCAAATAGCATCTTTAGCTTCTGCATTCAATGGGATTTGATAAATAAAAAGGAAACTTAAAACCAAAAGATATAAACTGATAAATTTAAAATTAGAGCATGATTTTAATTTTTTCATTTTTCTTCTCCTTGATTACTGTTTTTATGATTATCAGAAATTTTTTTAATAGGCTCAAGCCATATAATAGTGAGATTGGGGTTGCTGTTACGGATGGTAATCGTAAATGCGGGTTTTCCTTCTAAAGTGGCATCATGAATGAGTATTTCGCCAGCTTCTGCGGCAGGGGGTTGCCCCTGAAAAAGGGGAAAAAAGAAAAGTAATGTGAGTAGTAAAATGACAGCGGCTACGACCGCTTCAATGACAATTATTTTATAATTCCTTTTTGAAGGAAGTACCTTGGGCTTATCTATTACATGTAATGGATTTATGGAATAAATTTGCTCCCGTATTTCATTATCGAGCGTAGCAGGAACCTCAGATTCATCAAACCGGAGTAATCTTTTTAATTCACTATCAAATACTTTTTTATGCGTGACGGGTTTCATCGGGACACCTCCAGTTTTTTCTTTATGGTATTGCGTGCGGTGTACAAAACAAATTTCACATTGGCCCGGTTCATTCCTACAATTCGTGCAATTTCAGGAATAGTAAATTCATTGTAATAATATAGAAAGAAAATCTCCCGTTTTCTATGGGGTAATTGGGCAGCGGCTGCCATGATCTCTTTTATGTCATCATCGATGGATCGATCTGTAGGAATATTTACTATTTCCTCAGGTTGAAGGGAATTTTGTACTGATTTGGTTGAAAAGATATCTTTCATCAGGTTGCAAGCAATAGAAAAAATCCAGGTTTTAAAAGTTTTGGAACGGTCGAAAGAGTAAAAATAACGAAATCCTTTTAATAAAGTATCCTGGTAGACATCATCGGCCTCGATGCAATAATTCATGGCCTTTCGAATAAAATTATAAAGGTTCTTTTTAACGGGTTCAAGGTAAAATAAAAATAGATTCCGTATCTCATCCGCGGATTCGGTTTTACTCTCTACAGTGTCGATGATAGGGGATGCGGGATTATCATCGGGAAAATAATTCTCTTTCGAATTGTGGCTAAGCGCTATTGGTGTCATATTTGCACACATTTCATTGTTTTTCATATCTGTTATACCATGAAATAGATTCGATGGATAGAAAAAAAACACAAAAAAACGCTCTTTTATTTTTTTCCATTTTGGTATATAATAATGTAATGGATACCACAAAAATGATCCAAGAGGAAAAATTGAACATGCTGCTGAATAGAGAACGCGCTCAACATGAATTCAAGATTACCATCCGTTTCCAGGGATACCCGGAAGAGACATGCAAAGAAGCGATTCAAATTGCATTTTCCAATCGGTATTTTATGGAAGAAGGGACGGGGAAAAATCGTAGAATTTATGCCAGTTTCTATCCTGAAGATGTGGAAGATTTATCCCGGTTATTCGATCTGGTAAGAGATCGTGAAAAAACCCGGCTCTACCTTAATAATAAAGCGGTTCCGTATGTGCAGGAACTCTGGCTCTTCTTAATGTGGTTCTACAGGACAAAATGAAAAAATCCCGATATTTTTTCAACTTTAAACTTGACTTTTACGCGATATTGATTTATAAATCTTATCTTATGAGGAGGAATTGATGAAGAAGAATGTATCTTCGATATTAGTACTGGTTTTGGTTCCATTGTTGCTGATTGTCTTTACCGGCTGTGAAAGATTGAAAGTTTCCAGTTTGAAGGCTAATTTCCATCTGAAAAAAGCCAACAAATATTATACGGATGAACAATATAAATCAGCAACCACCGAATATGAAATCGCATTAAAAGAGAATCCAAAACTGGACCATGTTTATCTTTATCTTGGAACTAGTTATACTCAGTTGTATAAACCCGGTAAAGAAGATAACAGAAATAAGGAATATGGCGAAAAATCAGTAGCCAATTTATTGAAAGCAAGAGAAGTCGAACCCAATAATGACAAAGTAATCGTTGCCCTGGGTGAAATTTATGACAAATTGGGAAATTTCGAGGAAGCCAAAAAATATTATATGATGATCCTGGAAAAAGATAAGAAAAATCCCAATTCTTATTACACACTGGCTAGCTTTTTACGTAAGAACGGGAAAAACGACGAAGCAGAACAAATGTACCTGCAACGAATCGCCCTGGATCCGACAGATCCTTCCGGTTATAAATACTACGTGGAATTACTACAGGAACAACGCCGTTGGGCCGATGCTATTGCTGCTCACAAAAAAAGTCTTTATGCCACCCTGGACCCCACCATTATCAAAACCATGGATGAAGTGGATCAATTAACGAAAGATTCAAAAGAAATCAAAGAAATTACCGATTATATGGAACTGGTTCGGAAAAATACAAAAGTGGATAAAGCTGAAAAAGAACGCTTACTGGCTGAATCACAGCAGAAATTACAGGGAAAACTTTCTCTTCCCAATACTCTCAAAAAGCTGGATGAGCTCAAAATTACTCTTAAAGATCAAATCGCCAAAGCCGAAGCTTCAGTTCCCAATATGTCTACAGATATCAAAAAGAAAGTCTCCGAATGCTACTACTGGCTGGGTAATGTTTATTGGAACTGGAGTTTCCAGACAGATCCCAACATGATGTCTACTGCTGAACGCGGCCCGATTATCGATGAAGGTATCACTTGCTTGAATAAAGCTCTTGAATTAGATCCTGAAAATTCATTCCCCTATTCTTATATCGGATTGCTCTGGAGAGAAAAAATAAAAATCAACCCGGCAAAAGCTGAAGAATATAAGAAAAAGAACGAAGAATATAACAAAAAATTCGTCGATATGTACGTAAAGAAAAAGAAAAGCGAAGACTTCAAAAAGCAACTTGAAGAAGAAGGGAAAAAACAGTAATCCCTTAATGTTTCGGTCCAAAATTTAAACAGTACAAAATATACGGTATATAAAAAAAGGACAGAACAGCTAATCCGTTCTGTCCTTTTTTATTTTAAGGGTTTTTTTCCCTCTCTTTTTATTTTGTTATTTTCTAATCTCCCGGATTCTGCATTCTGCCTCATGCTATGGAACATATTTTAAATGACTTTCCCCATGAATTGAAATAAAACCAAAACGGTTGACAAATACAATGCAAACCATTATCATATTAGTATGAAGATAAATACAAAAATTCGATATGGCTTGCGTATGCTTGTCATAC
>JAKAGC010000195.1 GCA_021817755.1 Acidobacteriota bacterium
ATTCGAACAACACAACGGGAAAATATTCACCTGGAAATCAACAAAAATGGCTTTATACCCTCATCTGTTCCACAATTTAAAACATTAGAAAATCAAAAAATCCAAATTCCGAAAATTATACTGTTACCTTCTCCGAAAGAAGAAATAGTGGTCACAGGTACATCGACTCCGAAATTTTACTGGGAAACGCCTGTAAAAACAGCGGTAATCTCTGAGAATCAAATTGAAAAAAAGGGAGCAGTTTCACTGGCGGATTCATTGGAAATCGCTACAGGAGTACGAGTTGAAGATAATTGCCAGAATTGTAATTTTACCCAAGTCCGAATCAATGGTATGGAAGGGAAATATTGCCAGATTCTCTTTGATGGGCTTCCGATGGTTTCTTCCCTGGCAGGTGTTTATGGACTGGAACAAATCCCGGCAAACCGGATTTCACGGCTTGAAGTGGTAAAAGGAGGCGGTTCTGCACTTTATGGTGGAAATGCGGTAGCAGGTGTTGTGAATGTGATTACAAAAGAACCTGAAATATCTCAGACGTCAATATCTCTCACGGGAGAATCGATATCAGGGAGCCTGAATTCCAATCTCACCATTAATACGGATTACGTTTCGAGAGATGAAAAAATTAAAGCATCATTTTTTTCCGATTATCAACGGCGTGAACCGGTTTTTTATAATGATGATGATTATTCAGACATCGGAGAAATTACGCATCTTTCTGTTGGGAGTAATGTTATCCATAATCTGGATCAAATCGGGGCGAAATTGCTTCTCAATTTCAGTTATATATTTGAAGATCGCAGGGGTGGAAATAAATTGGATTTACCGGAACACTTTGCTGATATTGCAGAATCGGCAAGAACAAATCGAATGGACGCAGGTTTAAGCTGGGAACAAAAATTAGGGGACAAATCATTATTACGTTTTAATAATTCGGTTTCGAATACGAAACGAAAATCCTATTATGGGGGAGGCCAAAATCCAAATGCATACGGAAATACAAAAAATCCGGTGGTTTATTCAAACCTGACCTATAGTAATTACAGTATAAATCATCATACGTTACTGGCTGGAATTAGCTTCAGAAGCGACAAAATTAAGGATATTGCGCCTGCGTACAATCGTACAATCGATTCTACCTATACGGAATTGGGTATCCTGGTTCAAGACGATATGGAATTGTTTAATGACACAGTCGGAATCTTACTTGGAATACGGGGTGATAAGCATTCGGAAGTAGAGAATATTATATTCAGTCCACGTGTTAGTTTATTATACAATGGGATACCTGACCTGACATTCAGGGGAACTTTTTCAACGGGTTTCAGAGCACCACAGGTCTTCGATGAGGATTTTCATATTACAATGATCGGAGGTGAAGGCCATCTGATCGTCAACAATACGAACCTCCATGAAGAACGTTCCCACAGTTTTACGGTTGGAATCGACTATGGAAAACAGAAAAAAGACCGTTTATTACGGATCAGTATAAATGGATTCTATAATAAATTGAATGATGTTTTTACAATGCGGGAAATCGCTCCATTACCTAATGCCAGAGTGTTTGAACGATTCAACAGTGAAGGCGGAGCCAAGGTATACGGTATGGAATTTGAATTGGGATTCAAAAAAAACAGGCGATTTGAATTCCTTACGGGCTGGACGTTTCAGAAGAGCCGTTTGGATTTGCCGGAGCCTGATTTCGGAAGTAAAGAGATATTCCGTTCACCGGATATCTATGGATTTGCGAGGTTGGATTTTAATTTGAACGCTACAACCGATTGTTTTGTGGAAATGAATTATACGGGTTCCATGTATGCACCGCACTACGCGGGTTATATCGCAAATGATGTTCTTGAAAAAACCAAGTCTTTTACTGTCATAAATGTTAATGCGAGTAAAAAAATTCAATTACTTGCTAATAATTCCATTACCATTTCTGCTGCTGTTAATAACATATTCGACAATTACCAGGAAGATCTGGATAAAGGGCCATACCGGGATGCAGGATACATTTACGGTCCACGTTTTCCAAGAGTTTTCAGGATAGGAATAAAATACGATTTTTAGTCGATTTAAATTAAGAATTATTTTATTAGTTGTAGAACCTTAAAGACCAGACAGGAAAGAGAAGAAGAGAAGAACCTCCCTTCTCTCTTCTCTTTTTTGTCGTGGAATATTTTTAAGAGGAAAGGTAGAGAGTTTCCGTGGGTGAACCGTTAAATCCGATCCTCGATTACCGGTATGAAAAGAGCGAATTTAACCCCCCATCCGGGATCGGGAGTTTCAATTTTCATAGAGCCTCCCATGCGTGTCATTAGTTTATTTGAAATAGCAAGTCCTATTCCACTGCCTTCAGTACGAGTGGTAAAAAAAGGGATAAAGACTTTTTCGGTTATCTCTTTATCAATGGGAGGACCATCATTCATATAGATTAATTTTACATAAAACGGATTCTTTTCTTCAAGACGAAACAATATTCTTCCGTGGCTTTTCAATACATCGAGAGAGTTGAGAATTAAATTAAAAATTACCTGATAGAAAGCTTCTTCATCAAGCCATACAAGTATGGATGGTGTCACATCGATGGTTACGGAAATTTCTCTTCTTTTAAGAATTTCATGGTTCAGATCGATAATCTTTGCAATATATGATTCAAGATTAACATGTTTTTTATGTATCGCTTCATTTATAGAAGAGAAGTGCCGAATTTTTCCCAGGTACCGGGATAACCGTTCGATTTCCGTAATGGCTTTCCTGGTATAAGAGATTTTTTTCTCATCATCCCATGTGGGAATGGATTCTTCCAATACTTGTAATGTGGTTAAAACCGAAGTCAATGGATTTCCGATTTCGTGTACAGCTTCGGCAATCCAGGCTGATAAACGGTCATAGAATTTATTTTCCTGGATATTTTCAAGATAGATTTTTTTATAAGAGACATCGTTTAAGAAGACAAGAAAATTATCAGAGGAAAGTTTATATATTGTAAAACCGATTACCTCTCCTTTGGCACTTTCAATATCGGAGCGTCGGCATTGCTGGTTAAATGTTTCTATTTCCCGGAAAAGCACATCCAGAACAATTTCTTTTCTACCATTTAGTACTCGTTCTGCATGCGAATTGGAGTAATAGACAACAGGAGGGGAATTATGAATAAGAAGTACTCCCATTTCGATATCTTCAAATATTTGTTCCGGCGTTAAGTTTATTTTTTTAATTTTCATATAAATAAATATTATGCCACAAAGACAAAAGAAATCAAGAAAGAACTGATGATATATTTAATTTTTAACGACTTTTCAATTTATCGTGAATACTGTATTCTAAAATCTTTCCTTTTGAAAAGAATATTGGAAAAACTTCGGGAAATGGTATAATAATATACGGGAACTCTTTCCCTTTGTGAATTTTTTATGAATAAATGGCAGATTGATTTGATTATGGAAACTGATAACAAGATTGTTTTTAACATTAATCTTATGCAAATTGTTTCCCAAAATCTTATTATTTAAATGAAAAAAATAAACAGGAGATATCATGAATATAAAGAAAAACATTATTTTAACCATAATGAAAACTTTCATATTTTCTTTACTGGTAATGGTCCTGCTGAATGGATTGAATACCCTCGGCTATGCACAGGCAAGCCAATCTATCGATGGTATTTATATTTTAATCGGTGACTCCGATGGGACAAAAGTAGTAAAAGGAGCGACCGTAACGCTTACTATTTCGGGCTCCCCTTCGGGCAGTTTGGCAATGTCTGCCATTAAAACGGATGAGACTGTTACAGATAACGGTATTTTTAAAATTAAAAACGGGAAAATTACCCTTTCGTTCAATGAAATGGAATGGGCTGCCAATAACGCTCCCTATTCTTTATCGGGAAACACATTAACTCTTCCTTTTAAGGCATTGGGAGGAGCGGGATCAGGTACGTCCACCTGGAAAAGACTGGGCGGACAGGAAGATTCCACTGGTTCTACTTCTACAGGGAAAAAGAAACCGGGTCAAGATGATGGCCAGGGAAATAACAACGATAATAAAGGTAATAAGAAAAACGGAGATGATAAGGGCGGGAATAACAAAAAAGATGATAATGGTGATGATGACGGCAGCGGAACGAACCCTGGAAAAGATGACGGAAAAAACCCACGCCCTAAACCGAAAGATGATCCATCAAAAAAACCGGATCAAAAACCGAAACAACCTGGAATAAAAGAATTGGTGGGGAACTGGACAGGCCGCGCTGCGGGAGAAGAAGTACGATTCCGGGCAAATAACGGTATCCTGATCCTGACAGTAAAACATAATGCAGAATTCTTTTTCCATGTGGATGAAAATGGTAATATCGACGGAGAAGGAACGATTGAATATGACCTGGAACGAAACACGACAGGATTGGATAACCTGGTTGCGGGTGTGCGTGGTTTGATGGGATTAATGCCATCAGCTCCGGGTCTACCTGGTTCAGGAGCAAAAGCAGGCCTGGCAGGAAAAATGGGCGACGCAACAACAGGAGCTCCTGGCGTTACCTCTTTGCAATACGAAGCACCTCACCTGAAAAACGGTAAAGAAGTCCGCCACTTTAAATTCAAAGGAAAAGCGGAAATGTCCACAGGTTACTGGGATGGCGAACAAAAAAATAACTGGAAACTGACACTTGAACAGGATGGGGATTACACTTTACCGGATGGTTCAGAAGAAAATAAATTAATCGCTCAATGGGAAGTGAATCTTGTCAAAGAAGAAAAACCGTTTCCATGCTGGTCTCCTTTTCTTAAAAACCCGGCAACTCTTAGAAAAGGCCCGGGTGGAATATGGGTAGCAGAATTCCAGGAAAAAGGAAAAAACAGGAATGGTGTAAAAGTCTGGCAAGAATACGGTTATGTTTGGATGGCAAGACAGAATAAGTAATATTAAATATTGGGAAAAGCAAAACCCCTTTTATAAAAGGGGTTCTGCACTCCCTAAAATTTTTGTTAATTTTTCTATAGTTAGATAGTAGAAAAATTTTGATGAAGTGGGGTAATTGTTAATTTAAAGAGAATTAATAAAAGCGGGGAGATATAAAGGGAAGAATTAAAGAAAAGACAAAGGCGGCACCCTGGGAAATGCCGCCCAAATATTTACTTCGGTTATTTACCTCACGGACATTGCAAAAGTCCGCAAAGTGTCATGGTTGCGGGGCATCCTACCATCTGAGCATCGGTATAAATACAGGTATTTAAGCCTTGAATACTCCAATTTGCAGGACATTTGTAAAGCGCTTGTGTGCAATCTACGATGGTGACTAATACTGCTCCACCATTAATCATACTCATCTGGGGGATTTCCAGACGTGCAATAGTTGTTTTGTTCAATGTAAGCTTTTTCGTTAGCTTTTTGTTCGGCATATTTTGTTTCCTCCTTTTCAATAATATGGGCTTCCCAGGGCCACCCATTTACGTTATTTAGGTTAAAATTATGATATCACAATGAATTCTAAAATTCAACCAATATAAAACTTTTGATTTTATAATCATTCAGAGACGTATTAGAATATGAAAAAAAAAGAAATCCGAATCAATGAAAAATTTCTTAATTTCAGTTAAATTAATAGAGTTGAAAACTTCATCTATATTTGCTTTATACCTCGATCTGTGCTAAAATATTTAACTGTGTAGCCCTGGGCCCATAACCATCGGCGCATGTGTTAAAAATTTAAATAATATGTCATCGATTATAGAACAATATATTAATAATCACTCCTTCGGAATTTCCGAATATGCACGACAATTGGACAAACAAATAAATGAATCAGGGATTTATAAGGGTGTTATAAAAAATTTTAACAATCCGATTAATACTGATTCCATTGCAATTTTCCATTTTTCCAATGCCTCCCGTATGGTACTACTTCCACTAATTCGAAGAAAAACAGGAAAAAACATTGTTATAATCCACGATATTTTGCCAAGAACTTTTTTCTTAAAACCATTGAACCGGGTATTTTTTGATATTATCGGGAAATACGCCGAAACCATTATCGTACATACAACAATTGCAAAAGAATTATTATTATCGCTCCATTCCTCATTCAATCCGGGTAATGTGGTGGTAATTCCTCATGGGAGCAATATACACAAAGTATCAGATGAAGAGAAAGAGCAACTGCGCCTCAAATATGGATTCAATACTCATGATAAACTCTTATTTCTTCTGGGTGTTATTTCCAGGCAGAGGGGACAACTGGCCTTCCTGGAAACCTTTGCCCAAACTAAATATAAAAACCTGAAATTGATCGTTGCGGGAAAGTGCAAAAATAAAAAAGCAATAGATTTTATGAAAGAAAACAATAGTTTATCTTACTACGGCCCAGTGACTAACTCCCGGCTGAAAGAGCTTTTTAAAATCTGCGATGCGATTGTGGTTTACCGGAGATATTCGGTAGGAGAAAGCAGCAGTGCCATCGCATACGGAATCGGTTATGGAAAACCGGTTCTGGTTTCTGCATTCCCTTCTTTTATGGAGATGCTTGGAAACGCAGGTCTCTTTTTCAATAATGACCGAAGAGCCATCCAAGAACTGCTACTTAGGATTTCTTCCTCAGAAATCAACCTGGAGGATTTTAAACCTGAAATAATCCGTCTTCAAGATAATTATAAATGGGAAACCTATTTCCATAAAATTCGAGCATTGATCGAGAAATGAAGGGAGATAATAAAAGACGTATTATTGCCATCACAGGAACCATTCTTCTGCTTTTCTTCTTAATATTCTATATCATCAAACATTCAAGTGATTTTACCCAGTTGGCTTCCGCGGGTATACATCATTTTCCAACGATAATACTGGCTTCTTTCCTCTTTTTTATACTGATTTCATGAAATGGGTATTTATTAAATATCCTGCTGTCTGTTTTCGGTTTGAAGTTACCGCTTCGTGAATGGTACGGATTGGCTGTAACTAATAATTTTTATAATCTAATCACCCCTTTCAAGGGAGGAATGGCAGCGCTGGCACTTTATTTAAAAGATAAATACGGGCTTGGATATATGCATTACATCGCTGTACAAGGTGCGATCCAGTTCTTTACCTTATTTACCGCAGCACTTACAATATTAATCTGTATTCCTTTTATGAAGGA
>JAKAGC010000196.1 GCA_021817755.1 Acidobacteriota bacterium
GAATTTATTAGAAATAAAGATTGATTTTTCTTCTTTCCCACTTTATATCGTCAAATTCCTTTTAAAAATAAACACTCTTAATCCTCTATGATACTATATTTGTAGGCAAATCAATTGCCCCGGTGGTTGTATTTATCCGGTAGATTTTGTATAATATAGCGAATAAATTTAAGACTCAAACAACTTTTCACAGGAGAAAACCGATGTCTAACGAGTCCAACCGCAACAGCGAAATAAAACTGGACAAAGATTTAAACCTTGCAAATGATTTTTCACCTGCTACCTATGAAGAATGGAAAACTACTGCTGAGGAATCTTTGAACGGTGCACCGTTTGATAAAAAATTGGTTACCCCTACTTATGAAGGTATCGATCTCCAACCTATTTATACAGCGAAAGATATCGAAAACCTTCCTCACCTGGACGACAAACCGGGCTTCCCGGGAGGAGCAAGGGGTAATAATACCGGCGGATACCTCGCCGGATCATGGGAAATCTGCCAGGAAATTCAACTCCCTTCTCCAAATCAATTCAATTCTGCATTGAAACATGACCTGAAAAGAGGTTTAAACTCCATAAATTTAGTGTTGGATAAAACCACGAAAAAAGGTCTTGATTCGGATAAAGGTACTATCGGTGAAACCGGTTTTAATGGTGTCCCGATGTCTACTCTTGAAGATTTTTCCACTGCTCTGGAATGCATCGAACCGGAAAAATATCCCATACATATCGATACCGGATTTTCCGGTGTGGCGATTTTTTCTCTTCTTGATGCTTATTTGAAAAAGCTAGGGAAAAATATTGATGCTATAACCGGTAGCATCATGACTGATCCCCTTGCATACCTTGTAACCGAAGGATCTCTTCCCATTTCATCTGATTCTGCTTTCGATCACATGGCCCGTCTTACTTCCTGGGCAAGCCATCACGCCCCCCGGATTAAGACAATCGGAATCAGCGGTTTGCCTTACCATAACGCAGGTGCCGATGCCATCCGCGAACTTGCTTTCGTGTTAGCTACTGCAGTAGAATATCTCGACCGCCTTTCCGAGAGGAATATCACAATTGATACTATCGCTTCCAGTATGCGTTTTACTTTCGGTATCGGTCCCTTTTATTTTATGGAAGTCGCAAAAATTCGCGCAGCTCGCATACTCTGGTCAAAAATTATTGAAACTTATGGTGGAAATGATTCCTCACGAAAAATGACAATTCATGGTCGTACATCTTCTTATAATCAGACTGTGTACGATCCATACGCCAATATGCTTCGTACCACCACCGAAACCTTTGCTGCGGCAGTTGCCGGAGTGGATAGTATTCACTCCAATGCTTTTGACGAACTCTTCGGGACCAAAGATGAGTTTTCACGCAGAACCGCTCGCAACATTCAAGTCGTTCTCAGCGAAGAATGCCGTTTGACCAATCTGATCGACCCTGCCGGCGGATCTTATTTTGTCGAAAAACTTACCCATCAAGTCGCAGAAAAAACCTGGGCTTTATTTCAACAAATCCAGGCTAAGGGTGGCATGTTGAAAGCACTACAGGAAGGATTTCCTCAAACAGAGATCGATTCTGTCGATAAAAAGCGGAAAGCAGATATAGCAAAACGAAAACAGAATATCGTGGGTACCAACTTCACTGCCAATGTAAAAGAAAAGAAACTTGATCCTGCATTCCCTGATTATACTGCTGTATTTAATAAACGCTTCTCCGAATTATTGATAAACCGGAATTTCCGTAAAGAAGCAAAAAATGCTGAAATTGCTTCATTACTAAAAGAAATGAGAAAAACACTGAATGATAATTCCGATTCCATGATTGAAAAAGGTATTGCCGCTGCTGTTTTAGGTGCAACATTAGGTGAAATTTTCGATGCAATTAAAACAGGTGATCCTATTTCCATTAATCGACTGAAACCCACTCGAGCAGCCGTCCAGTTTGAAGAAATCCGTGATGCCGTCGAAGCCTATAAAGCTAAAAACGGATCTGCTCCTAAACTCTTCCTTGCAACAATGGGGCCCTTATCCCAATATAAACCCAGGGCAGATTTTTCACAATCCTTTTTTGAAATTGGTGGTTTTGATGTTGTCTATCCTCAGGGTTTCGAAACCCCCCAAGATGCTGTAAAAGATGCAGTGGCTTCCGAAGCCGGTGTTGTTGTTATTTGCTCCACCGACGACACATACCCTGCTCTTGTTCCACCATTTACTCAAAAAATCAAAGAAATTAACCCCAATATAATCGTGGTACTGGCCGGATATCCTAAAGATCAGATTGAAGCACATAAACAATCCGGTGTGGATGATTTCATCTATCTCGGTGTGGATGCTCACCTTGTGATTTCCGGAATCCTTAAACGATTGGGAGTATTATCATGAGCCAAAAATATGTTAAACCCGATTTTTCCAAAATCGATTTAAACCTGAACCCCCCGTCTCCTATATCCAAAAAGGAATGGGCGGAGCAATTTAAGAAAGAAACCGGTATGACTCCTGAACAGGCCACATGGCATACAATGGAGTATATCGATGTCAATCCTTTATACGATAAAGAAGATATTAAAAACTTTAAACATCTTGAATATACAGCCGGGATTCCACCTTTCCTCAGGGGGCCTTATGCCACAATGTATGTTCAGCAACCCTGGACTGTTCGCCAATATGCCGGGTTTTCCACAGCAGAAGAAAGTAATGCTTTCTATCGTCGCAATCTCGCCGCAGGTCAGAAAGGATTATCCGTTGCATTTGACCTCGCCACTCATCGCGGATATGATTCCGATCATGAACGCGTTGTTGGAGATGTTGGTAAAGCAGGAGTCGCAATTGACTCCGTTGAAGATATGAAAGTTCTTTTTTCCGGTATTCCTCTTGATGTGATGTCCGTATCCATGACCATGAACGGTGCCGTTCTTCCCGTTATGGCTTTCTACATTGTAGCCGCCGAAGAACAGGGCGTACCTCTCGCAAAGCTTACCGGAACCATCCAGAATGATATTCTTAAAGAATATATGGTTCGTAATACATATATCTACCCCCCGAAGACCTCTATGCGTATTATCGCTGATATTTTCAAATTCACCTCACAGAATATGCCCAAATTCAACAGCATCAGTATTTCCGGTTACCATATGCAAGAAGCCGGTGCTACTGCTGACCTTGAAATGGCATATACTCTCGCTGATGGTCTCGAATATGTTCGAACTGGTATTGAAGCCGGTCTTAGTGTTGATACATTTGCTCCCCGTCTTTCTTTTTTCTGGGGTGCCGGTTTGAATTACTTTATGGAAGTTGCCAAAATGCGTGCCGCTCGTATTATCTGGGCCAAGCTTATCAAACAATTCAATCCCAAAAATCCCAAGTCTATGGCACTGAGAACACACACACAAACATCCGGTTGGAGTTTGACTGAGCAAGACCCCTTCAATAATGTTGTTCGTACCTGTATGGAAGCCATGGCTGCTGCATTAGGTCATACCCAATCACTTCATACCAATTCACTCGATGAAGCTATTGCGCTTCCCACTGATTTCTCTGCCCGTATTGCCCGTAATACCCAATTGTATCTCCAGAATGAAACCAATATAACCAAAGTTGTTGACCCCTGGGCCGGTTCTTATTATGTTGAAACTCTAACCGATGCCTTATTGAAAAAAGGTTGGGCTCATATTACTGAAGTTGAAAACCTTGGTGGTATGACACGTGCTATTGAAGAAGGAATCCCAAAAATGAGGATCGAAGAAGCTGCCGCACGTCGACAGGCTCGAATTGATTCTGGTGTTGAAACTATCGTTGGACTTAATAAATACCAATTGGAAAAAGAAGAACCTATCGAAATTCTGGAAGTGGATAATACCGCTGTTCGAATTTCTCAAATTAATAAACTGGATAAAATCAGATCCGAACGGGATGAGAAAAAAGTAAAAGAAGCACTCGAAGCGATCACTCGTTGTACTGAAACCGGTGAAGGCAATTTATTGGATTTGTCCGTAAAAGCTGCGCGGCTCCGGGCCACTTTGGGTGAAATTTCATTTGCTATTGAAAAAGTATGTGGAAGGTATCAAGCAATGACCAGGACCATTTCCGGTGTTTACAGCAGTGAATACAAAGTAAGTGAAGATAACACGGTTGAAAAAGTTCGTCATATGACCGATGAGTTTGCTTCCAGAGAAGGTCGCAGACCTCGTATTATGGTTGCTAAGATGGGGCAGGATGGGCACGATCGTGGAGCCAAAGTGGTTTCAACTGCATATGCTGATATGGGCTTCGATGTCGATGTCGGTCCATTGTTCCAGACTCCCGAAGAAACAGCACGACAGGCTGTTGAAAACGATGTGCATGTAATCGGTATGAGTTCACTTGCAGCAGGTCATAAAACCTTGCTTCCCAAATTAGTAGAAGAATTAAAGAAATTAGGACGTGAAGATATTATCGTAATATGTGGAGGTGTAATACCTGTGCAGGATTACGAATTCCTTTATGAGAACGGTGCGTTTGCTATTTTTGGTCCTGGGACTAAAATACCCGAAGCAGCCGTGAAAATAATGGAAGAAGTTTCCCGGCGGTTCTAATCTGAAAGATGCCTCCGGCGGGCAGAACCCCTTTTATAAAAGGGGTTCTGCACTCCCCATAATTTTATATAAATATAATTATCTAATTGGATTAATCAGTTTATTAAAAGTTTTTCAGGGGTCAAGGGGGCGGTTTTTCAAAAAAGCCCCCTTGATAATAAAATTATCGAGATGACCACTCGAATGTTACATTGGGGGTTCCCACCAATTGTTCCGGTTTTGAATCTTGTGGGATAGGTGCATTTACCATTTGATGCCTGATACCGAAATCATTTAATCTGTTCCGGGTTGATAAATAGTATCCGTTTGGGTAGACCAGTAGGATTTTTCCATTTTTTTGACCTTCATCTGCTAACGAGTGTACCTGGGTTCTGAATTGTTTATTCAAGATGATCGTATTTTCAGTATATTTTGCTCCTACCAGCAGGCAGTTGATGATTAGGGCAGAGATGAAAAAGATTTTCATATAGTTCATAAATTCATTGTTTGCCAGATAGTAGAATGAAACGATGAATGTAATAGGTAACAACCATAGTTGTGGGGATAGGCGTGCCCACCATGCTTCGGCATTGAATAGTGTTAGAACAAGGATTACGCCAGCCGGGATGAAGCTAAAAAGAAGTATGACACGTCTTAATTTATAGATGACAATCAATGCAGTAATTATGACCACGAAGAGAATCGATCCAAAGAACGGACCGAATCCGCCGTATCTGGGGCTTCCATTATTGAAAGCCGTTATTTCACGTTCATGTATTGAGAAAGGGACTTTTGCTTTCGGCATTCGGGAAGCGTCCTGATCCGACATACAAAAAAGTGAGTAGGCCAGTTTTTTAAACCGGTTCATTTTCAAAAAGTTGTGAGGTGCTGGAGTCATGGAAATTTGGGCCAGGTCTGCTTTTAGTTCAGAGCTAGAACCAATAGCAGGGAAAAAGGGGTTCCCATGGTTTCGAATATTCTCTATATAAGGCTGATAACCCACTATAAAAAAAGAAATAATGAATGCACCTGCGATAATGAGAAGAAACCGTTTCTGAAGATCACGGTCGATGATGAAAACAACCAGCCATGATAGAATGAGAATTGCGGTACCATAGACGACACCGATAAATTTAACATTGACCAGGGGGATGAAGGTAATAAAGATCAGCCAGACATTTCGTTCCTGTCGAAACATGATGTATTCGAATGCAAGTATAAGGGCGATAGTAAGAAGAGCTGCCAGTTGGATATCATTGGAAAAGCTAAAGAGTTGGTAAAGGGCAACAGGATTCAAGGTAACCAGGAAAGCGATAATAATTTTTATCTTTCCTGGGAGACGCTGGAATCGGTTTAAGAAGAACCATGTAATAAAAAATACTCCGATCAGATAAAGGATGTTGAACATTTTTCCGGATTCGAGAGAGCCTGTAAGTTTAAAAACCGCAGCAGAAGTAACCCATGAAGCTTTTGGATAATGGTTGAGAAAAATTTCTCTTCCATCCAGTGCCAGTTTATACAGGGAATTGGAATTTTCAACCAATGGTTCATAGAAAGGGTTCCATCCTTTTGAAAGGGCTATGACTGCCGATTGGTGCATGCCCTGCCCTTCAGTCGAGAAATCGTACATCATCATACAACTGAGGACGGAAATAATGATTACCAGGAGAAAAATACCTGAAATCAAAAGGAATTCTTTATTGCTTATACAAGACATCTCCTGGAATTGGCAGTTACGTTTTACAAATGCAAAGGTTATGGCAATGGTTCCAAAGAAAGCGAGGATAAAATGCATAAAAGTTATCGGGATATTGAATAAAAATAAAGCTGAAGTAATTACCAGGAGAAGTGCAGGCAATACAAGCACTTGCAGGGTAAAAATTTGGAATTTAAAATATTTTTCAATCATGTCGATTCACCAGATTCACGCATATATCGTTTATTTTTTGGGAAAATAGCGTCGATTTAGAGAGAATATCTTTCGATTCAATATTATATTGGTCAAATATTTCTTTTGCCAGTTCATTGTATTTTCGGATGGTCATTGCCAGGTCTGAGGAATCGTAAACCGCGATAATTTTTTTCTTTTGCTCAAGGGTTTTGGTAAAAATTACCTGGTGGTCGTCTATGTGCTCGTTAAATTTTTTCTGTCTTGGGAAAACTACCGGTATTTTATCGTTATATAAGGCAAGCATGATGCTGCCCGTTCCCCCGTGGGTAATAATACATTCCGTATTTTTTAAATAGGACATCATCGTATCAAATGGGAGGAATTCGCTGTACTTGCAATATTGCGGCTTATACAAACTGTACCCCGTTTGCATAAAAACATCCGCTTCAATAACACCCTGGTATTTCAGCTCGTCTATTTCTTTCACCAAACGGTCGAAAGGTTGTTCGTGGGTTCCGACTGTGACGAATATCATAAAAGTTGCCCAAGGACGATGCCTTTGGGGTAGAATTTCTTTTGTTCTTCCCATTGAAGGATAAAAGCGTCAGTAATTCTGTATACCAGGCGGCCTGTGAGGGAAGGATTTTCGATGCGTTCGTATGCTTCTATAAAAACAAGTTTTTTCC
>JAKAGC010000197.1 GCA_021817755.1 Acidobacteriota bacterium
AATCACATTTTCAATTTCTTTGATAGAACGGAACTGATTTAATGTACGAACGAGGAATTGCCGGGTGCCTTCTTCCAACCGTCCACCGGAAAGATTAACGTTCTCTGCTCCAAGAATCGTACCAATGGTTTCAATAGGAATCTTCAATTGTGACAGCTTTCCCTGATCTACCAGAACCTGGATTTCATCTTCGAGGCCTCCACTGATTTTTACGGCAGCAACACCGAGAACGGATTCGAGTTCTTTTTTCAATTGTTCATCTGCAAACCGGCGCAATGTTTTCAATTGTTCTTCGTTTAGAGATTGGGAATTTGTCGATTTTCCTGGAGCTGCAGAATCGGATTCTCTGAAAAATCCCATTCGAATTATGGGATCCATGGATGGATCAAATCGTAAAATAGTAGGCCGTTTGACATCCTGGGGAAATTCGAGGGAATCGAGTTTCTCTCTGACTTCGAGAATGGCGTAGTCCATGCGGGTGCCCCATTCGAATTCAAGCAAAACATCGGATTGACCGGTTTTAGAAATAGAACTGACTTTCCGGACATTCTTTACAACACCGATGACCTCTTCAATGGGTTTACTCACGAGATTTTCGATTTCGGCGGGAGCGGCTCCGGGATAATCGGTACGAACGGTAAGCGTCGGGTAATTGAGTTCAGGGAGCAGGTTAATTTTTAAACGGGTAAAAGAGACAAAGCCGAATAGAACAATGGCTACGGTAAACATAAAAACAGTGACACGTCTTCGGATAGAAGTTTCGATCAGTTTCATGGCAGGCGTTCCTCTTGATTATTAATTAGCGGGTACTTGTTTGGGTTTGGAACCGGTCAGGATTTCAACTTTGGAACCGTCTTTCAAACCGCCGATCCCGGTTGTAATTACGGTATCTCCCTGATTTAACCCGGATGTTACTTCCATATGATTGGAATCGATATACCCTGTTTCTATGATCTGGCGCCTGGCGGTTTTATCGGTTTTATTAACAATAAATACGACGGATTCGCTTCCCTCGGTTAAAACGGCATCCTTGGGTACTAAAACGGAGTCTGTATGTTTATCGAATTGGATACGAACCCGTGCAAACATACCGGGTTTCAACTTTCGTTCTTTATCCGAAACGGCAATGGTGACTTTAAAAGTCCCACTATTGGAATTAACGACAGGACTGATGCGGATGATTTTTCCAGTAAAGGTGTTCCCCTGGATGGCATCGGGTTCAATAGTAGCATCCTGGTCCTTTTTCAACTTGGCCAAATCCTTTTCAGGAACATGAAGGACAGCGAGCAGAGGATCAAAATCAGTCACACGGAAACAGGGTTCATTAACAGGAACCATATTTCCAACCTTAATCATGCGTTCGGCGACAATACCATCGAATGGAGCACGAATGGAAGCATAATCCTTAAAAAGTCTGGCCTGCCCTACCTTGGTTTTTTGCATTTCATATTCGGATTGAGTCCGTTCAAAGACTTCCTGGCTTACAATCTTCTTCTCAAACAATTCACGATTGCGCCGTGCATCGTTTTCCAATTGTTTCAACCGGGCTTCGGCTTCTGCCAGATCGAGAGAAAGCTTATCATCATCCAATTGTGCCATAACCTGACCGGTTTTAACAAAAGTCCCCTCTTCCACAAAAATCCTTTTGACGACTCCGGCTACCTTTGCAACTACCCTGGCTTCTTCTTCTGCTTCAAGTGAGGCAGTTCCGGTAATAAACGCGGAAATTTCACCTCGTACAATAGCACTTGCTTCAACGGGGATGGCTTCTGTTTCAGTTTTCTTTACATCAGCGGATGCATTTGCTCCACAACCGATGAAACCTGTCATCATTACCGCTACCAATATTATTAACATAAAATATTTTTTTAATATCATTTTAACTCTTACTCCTCATTTTAAATTTCTATTGGCTACCATTTAAATAAAATAAACGAATGGACAAATGAAAAAGTTTCAACTGAGAATAAAAAATTGCTTTTTATTAAGAAAATCTTTAAAAAGTTAATCCGAAATATTATTTTTATCGCCACCGGTTTGCTGGGTTAACCCCATCCGCCTCATCCCACGGCCAATCTCTGGTTCCGGAAACCTGGTTTACAGGATTTCGTGTTGACAAAACCGGTTTTTTAACTTATTATGACTGCTATTGAGGTAACGAATGATTGGTTATAAAGGACATAATAAAGTAGGCCTTGTATTCTCCGGCGGCCCGGCTCCATCCGCTAATGCCGTCATCTCTTCGGTCTGCTTGAGTTTCATAGATAAAAGTATTCCTATATTCGGATTTTATTATGGTTTTGAGTTCCTGGAAAAGTTCGATTCCAATAATCCGGCATCTTTTAAAGAAGGAATTCAGTATAGCGTATTAAAAGCGGATATCGCCCGCATTCGTAACCGCCGTGGTGTATTTCTGAAAACTTCCCGCGCCAACCCTGGAAAAGACATCCATAACAGACAAGACCTTGAAGACCCTGTAAAAAATAGAAAACTAATGAATATTCTGGATGCGTTTGATCACCTGGGAATCGGATTCCTGGTAACGATCGGGGGTGACGATACCTTAAAAACTGCAAACTATTTGGGATTGATGGGACTACCGGTCATCCATATCCCAAAAACTATCGATAATGACTATTTCGGCATCTCTTGGACTTTTGGATACTGGAGCGCTGTTGAAGTATGCAAAGAAACACTACTAAACCTGAGAGCGGATTCGGAAAGCACCAATAGTTACTTCCTGGTAGAACTGATGGGAAGAAAAGCAGGATGGCTGACTTACGCGGCTGGAATTTCAGGTGAAGCGGCGATTATGATCTCTACGGAAGATATTGAAGAAAAAATCCTGGATATCGATAAACTTGCGGATCATATCGTCGACATTATCCTAACAAGAGAAAAACACCATAAATCTTACGGAGTGATCTGCGTGGCGGAAAGCCTGGCTGAAAAACTACCGGAAGACCTAAAACCGAAAGAACGTGATAAACACGGAAACTATATCATGGGTTCAGCCGAAGTGGGCCGCATTATCAGAGACGCAGCTATGGCCAAATACCTGGAAAGAACCGGAAATAAAAAGAAAATCGTTTATAAACAATTGGGCTATGAAACCCGTTCCACCCTTCCCATCGGATTCGATGTGGTACTGGGAAGTATGCTGGGATTCGGCGCATATAAGCTATTTAAGAAAGGAGAATTCAACTGCATGGTCTCAGTCTCGGATAATTTCCAGGTTCAAGCAGTTCCCTTCGATAAATTAATCGATCCGGATACTCTACTAACCCGATTAAGAGATGTTCCCAAAGGAAGCGATTTCTTCGAATTAAAAGAAGCACTCTCTTTTAAACGAAAGTAGTTATTGACTATATTGCCTCCGGCAGCCAGGGGCGCTTTTAAAAAACTGCCCCTGGACCCCGTAAAATTTTTGACATATTTTATACTATATTTAAAAAATGAGATAACAGATTTCCGAAAATTAAAATGTGATGACCAATTGAATATAAAAGGAACTTCCGGAAAATAACTCGTTACCTTTGAAAAAATGCAAAAATTCGGTTTTTAATATGGCAATATTCCGCAAATTGATGTTTATACCTCCAGCCACCCGGTCCAACTTCTCCTTCTCAGAAGAAAAATAATTCTGATTACGAATATTATCATACCGCGAAAAAACAGTGAATGGCAATGTACTAAATTGGGATAAATCAAGAGAAATAAGATACTGCATTCCTTTATATTTAACCTGCACACGTTCATCCTTCTTCACAATATACTCGGCTTGCAACTGAAAAGACCCGATCTTACTCTCCAAATCCACACTATATGCCTTCAATTCGGTTTTACCATCCCGGTCCATATCCCTTAAATACGATGCACCGATCTCAAGATGTTGCGTCTCACGTTTGTGAAGCGTAAAGGGATTACTAAAAGGAGTTAAGGCCACACGTCCGCCATACGCTATCCCCTCTTCAACCCCTTTCAAAATATAAAGGGTATAATTATAAGTAATACCTGACCGTATAATACGCAATCCAACGTCATTATATCCACCACCCATTATTAATTGGGTACTCAATGGGGCGGTGAAAGAAACCCGGTCCCTGGAAGCTACATATTGCCAATCATTACCGAACGGAACGTCAAATTGCCCTATTTGTAAATGAAACCCCTTATCTGAGAATATCCGTCCTCTGGCGGGAACAGGACCTCCGAATATATGAAAATCGATAAACCCTACTCCCATCCGGGCTCCATCCTCTCCAAATACAAGAGCGGCAGCTACCTGGAAATTCTTCCCGAAAGATTTCTCCATATCAAACTCAAAATCCCCGAGATTAAACATATTGGAGTAATTCCGATATGTGGAAACACTGACATCGAAAAATCCGCTAAAAGCTATACCTCCACTCAACCGTTTAACATCCTCTTTAATTTTGTCCACTGAAACCCGCAGCTTATCCAACCCATTTTCTTTCTCCTTCTCCGGCGCCTTAACAGGTTTCTCTTCATCTATTGTAACAACACTTGTCCGCTCGCTTAACTCCTTTTCTAACTGCGCCAGGGTATCGGCAAATTTCTCTTTTTCTTCCTGGGGAAGTACACGGATTAAAGCAACAAGTATCTGCTTTAACCGGGTTATCTCTTGTCTTAACCGTTGGATTTCCTGGTCCTGGCTACTCCCGGTTACTACTCCGTTTGATTGGGCAAACACAAATCCTGAAATCGATATCCATAAAAAGAACAGAATTACTATTCTCGATCTCATCATCCCTCCATTTATTACGCGATATGTGGTTTAACCTCCTTATGCCACTTCCATAAGAAATAAATAGCCGGATAAACTAGTAATTCCATAAGAAACGATGTGGCAAGCCCTCCAACCATTGGAGCAGTCACACGTTTCATAACATCGGCTCCGGTTCCCATACTCCACATAATCGGCATTAAACCCATAGCCGTTGCACAAACGGTCATCATCTTGGGACGAATACGTTTAACAGCTCCATGTATCACGGCTTCGCGTAATTCCTCTTTATTATTCAATCGATTATTTTCTTTTGCTTCATTATAAGAGAGATCAAGAAATAAAAGCATGAATACCCCTGTTTCTGCATCGAGCCCCATTAATGCGATCATGCCTACCCATGCGGCAATGGATACATTGTAATCCAACAAATACATCAGCCATACGGCACCGACAACGGAAAAAGGCACTGCTAGCATGACAAGAAATGTTTTAAACGTGGATTTGGTGTTCATGTACAATAAAATGAAAATCAAAACGATAGTAATGGGGATAATAAGTTTTAACCGCTCACGTACCCGAATCATATTCTCATATTGACCGCTCCAAATTAAAGAATATCCTGTGGGAAGTGTGATACTTTTATCGATGGTTTTCCTGGCATCATCTACATATGTACCGACATCACGACCGGCAATATCGATAAACACATAACCGGCAAGCATCCCGTTTTCATCACGAATCATGGCGGGTCCGTTCGAGATAGTAACATCTGCAACAAGGGATATGGGAACTTGTGTGCCATTCATGGTGGGAACAAGTACACGTTGGAGTTGATCTAGTTCGGAGCGGTAATCGCGAGCATAACGGAGGTTTACGCTGTACCGTTCTCTCCCTTCGATGGTAGTGGTAATGGTTTCACCGCCGATTGCAGCCATAATGGTCATCTGGACATCATCGATAGTTAATCCGTATTGTGCCAGTGCTTCTCTTTTGGGAACAAAATCGACAAAAAATCCACCGGCTGCGCGTTCGGCAAATACACTACGAGTACCGGGGACTTTATTAAGAACCTTTTCCATCTGTTCGCCTAGCTCCTGGATTTTATTCAAATCACTACCGAGTATTTTTATTCCCACAGGAGTACGAAATCCGGTTGTAAGCATATCGATTCGCGCTTTAATCGGCATAGTCCAAGCATTGGTATTGCCGGGAATTTGAAGAGCTTTATCCAGTTCAGCAACGAGCTCATCCCATGAAATGCGATCGGGCCAGGCATGTCGCAATATTCCTTTCAACCAATCAGGAGCCCAAGACGAATACCACCGCTCTTTAGCACGCCATTGAGATGGGGGTTTGAGAATAACAGTTGTCTCCATCATTGAAAACGGAGCAGGATCGGTTGATGTATCAGCTCGCCCTGCTTTACCAAAAACAGTAACGACTTCGGGAAAAGACTTCATAACCCGGTCTTCAAGTTCCATTAGCTTCTGAGCTTCTGTAACGGATAAACCGGGTAAAGTAGTGGGCATATATAATATGGTCCCTTCATTTAATGGGGGCATAAATTCCCTGCCGAGTTTGAAATATACAGGAACAGAAACAAGAATAATGAGTAGTGCAATTGCTATAGTGGATTTCGGATGACGCAAAACAAAACGGCAAGGTTTATCATAGAGTTTAAACAAAATTTTACTAATTGGATGTTTTTCTTCGCTATAATATTTACCGACAAGTACACTATTGGTAATCTTCGCAGTCCAGCGGGGACGGAAAGAAAAAGGATGCATGCGGGTAAAGAGCATTCGTACGGCAGGATCAAGGGTAACGGCGAGAATAGCGGCCATAGCCAGGGATAACGTTTTGGTATAAGCAAGAGGGGTAAATAACCTGCCTTCCTGATCTACAAGGGTAAAAACAGGAAGAAAGGAAACAGCAATAACAAGCAACGAAAAGAATACCGATGGTCCAACTTCCTGGAGAGCTTCAAGACGGATTTGATGGAAGTCTCCTTTTTGCCCTTCCTCTTGCCAGCGTTCAAGTTTTTTATAAGCATTCTCGACTTCCACAATCGCACCATCTACAAGCACCCCGATGGAAATGGCAATACCTGCAAGACTCATAATATTGGAAGAAATACCCCAGTAATACATAGGAATAAACGCGAGTAGTACTGAAACAGGAATGGTAATAATGGGAACAAGTGCGGAAGGGATGTGCCAGAGAAAAAATAGAATAACGAGACTGACGATAATCATTTCGGTCAACAATTCACTTTTTAAATTATCGATGGATTGGTCGATAAGTTCGGAACGGTCATAAGTGGTGACGATCTCAACTCCACTGGGAAGAGATGCTTTCATACTTTCCA
>JAKAGC010000198.1 GCA_021817755.1 Acidobacteriota bacterium
TTCGGTTATAAAAAGCCATAATTTGGCTCCAACTAATCCTATCAGGATCGTAAAAAAAAGAAAATCCGAAATGACTTTTGTATCAAGGCCCACTTCTTTTGAAAGTTTCAGGGTCAACAGAATGGCACATAAAACCCCGACTGCCAGTAAAAAACCGTATGTATGAATAGTTATTGGGCCAAGTTTAATTAGAATTGGGTACATTTTCCTCTCCAAATTGCGACTACCAGTATCATAACACCGATACTGATAAAACTATCGGCTATGTTAAATGTGGGCCATTGATACTGTTTGATATACAGATGAATGAAGTCAACTACGTAACCCTGGTAGATTCGATCGGTTATATTACCTACTGCTCCACCTATAATGAACGAAAGGGAAGTTAATTCGACTACACATTTACACTCTATTTTTAGGAAAAAATAAATGACAACAATGAGTGCAATGATAGAAAAAGCCGTGATGCCGATTGGTATCCATTTATTGGGGTGGTGAGAAAAAATTCCCCAAACAGCCCCACTGTTCTCAACATATCGAAGTGAAAAAAAATCCTTGATAACAGTAATTGATTTGAATGGGTCGCGTTTGAACTCGGTTAGGATCAAAAATTTAGAAATTTGATCCATAATAATAATTAGACTAAAAATCAATACGTACTTCTTTTTGTTTTGTAGTGTCAATATTCGACTCCTTTATAACTTTTTCACAGCGTGGGCATAATCCTTGGAACTGATTTATTTCTGTATTCATAATACCAGCCGTACTGGGTAATTGAGTGTTGGTATGGTTTCCACATCTTGGGCAGGGGATGCCTTTGCTTTTTATAATTAGAATGTGTTCTTTATCAGAAATATCTATCTTTGATACGGGGATTAGAAAAATCCGGTGAAGAACATCTTTATATTTTAATGCCAGATCGTACAGTGGACCGGGAAGTTCCAAATAAGCTTCCGCTTCTGTTGCGTTTTCTAATAAATGTTTATCTATGGCTTTATTTATTTCATTTTCAATTTTCTTTTTAAATTCCATCAATTTTTCTTTTTCAACTGGAGAAATCGTTTCAAGATAGTTTTCTTCCACTAAGGGAAAAAGATGGTTGAATAAGGAGTCACTCTTTTCGGAAGAACCTGTTGGCAACGATCCCCATATCTCTTCAGTTGTGAAAACAAGAATAGGAGCCGCCAGTAAAAGTGTCTCCACGAGTAATTTGTATATAATCGATTGGAAGGTTTTTCGTTGATGGGAACAAAGGCTATCGTAATGAAGAATATCTATGATTGACGGATAGTAAAAAGTATTCCAGTCATTATTAAGGAAGTTTAGGATAGATGCTCCGATTCCAGTGAAATCCATTTTTCGGTAATTATCCAGAGTTTGCTTCTTTAAGAGATGAAGTTTGTATAGAATTTCTCTATCGACTATATCCACAGTTTCTTGAGGGATTGGGTTTTCTTCGGGAGAATAATCATAGAGATTGGCCAGCATGGTTGACCAGTGTTTTCTAATTTCGGCGATATGATTGGAATGATTGGAAAGGAGAGATTTATCGAGAAGTATATTTTCTTTAAATCCCGTTGTGGCTACCCAAAGTCTGATTACATCCGCACTATTTTCTTTGAGAAATGAATCGGTGGTGAAAAAATCAGCGATGTTTTTTTCATCAATAGGTTTTCCATTAGGGGTAACTATATCTCCATGGGTCAATATTGTCAGAACAGGGGAGTGATCGTTTGTTACTATACCCGTGATAATAGATGAAGAGAGCCATGAAGTGGATGATGGAAATTGTTCAACATAGATATCGGCAGGGTATTTGTGGCCGGGGTAATTCTCCATTACGAAAATGGAAGCACCTGTATCCAGGAATTCTTCTATTATTTCTGTTCCTTTATTAAATTTTTTCCCACCACAGTTTGAGCAGGTAATCCCTGAAGGAACAAAATCCTCTGCTTCGCGGGTGTACCAGCAATCGGAACCATATGCGATAAATCGATCCCAAATCTTTTCGATTACTTCTTCCCTCAGCAATGGAGTTTCGCAGTTTTGGCAATAGAGTACAGGAAAGGGAATTCCCCATTGGCGTTTCCCTGTAATAGGAATATAAGAAAGAGATTCGATTGATAACATTAATCTCTTTTTATCTGTTTCGGAAAGCCAGTATATTTTCTTAAATTCGTTTATTAATATTTCTTTAATAACCGGGTTTTCAAAGTCTAATCCCCATACAGGTTCTTCTCCGGGATTTAACGATTTTTTTACAATGATATTTTTTTTTACAAATGATTGAATATATTTAATAACAGCCGCTTCGTATACAGGGTCAAGATTGGTATAATGATTATCCCAGTCTCCGAAAATTCCAAATCGAATGAATATATCTTTCATTTCTATCGATAAGAGATCGGCTTTTTCGCGGCAATATTTTCGAATGCTCATCTGGCTCGGATTAGTCCAATTTGTATTCATTTCATGGATTGCTTCATCTTCGATTTTTTTCGTATGGCAATTAAACCCAGGGACAAAGGCTGCAAGGTTTCCTTGCATTAATCCGGATTTGATGAGTATATCTTGTAAGATTTTATTAAATATTAATGCGGGCTGGAAACCGGAATCAACTGCAATTGGGCTATTGTGAATGACAAATAATGGGGCGTCGATCCGACTAAAAACCAATTGAAGGTAGAGGTGGGATTCTTTCCATTTTTCAATAATACCGGATTCGATTTGATGCGGGTTTTCAGGTTTTTTAAGAAAAGTGTATGGTATGTTCAGTGTTTTTTTCCAATCGAACATTGTATTCTGAGGCCTCTTTTCATTCCGGTTTCTTTCAATTAAGTCTCTAGATTAATATTTTCTCTCATTTTTCTTTTTTAGTCAACTATTTGACAAATGATTGTTACTGGTGTAATAATTATTGCGCACATGGCAAACGATATTAAAAAGCATCCTGTACCGCTTATCTTTAAGAAGATACTGAAAGACCGTATGTCTGGAGTACTTCATGTAACTTCTGAAAATCTTGTAAAAAAAATTTATTTTTTTGATGGTAACCTTGTTTATGCTAGAACCACTTCTCCCAATGAACGACTTGGTGAAGTTCTTTTATCCATGGGGAAAATATCTTCGATCCAGTTGGAAAATGCCATGAAGATAAAAAAAAGTTTGTCTTCTTCAAATCAGCGTTTGGGAGAGATTCTGCTTGAAATTTCGAACCTCGATATTAAAGATATTTATCCTGCTGTGGTAAAACAATTAACAATGATTGCAGCCTCGACATTTTCTTTAAAAACCGGACAGTGGAGATTTGTAATCGATCATCCCGTTCACCCTGAAAAAAGAAGCATTCGGATAAAATTACCCGAGGTTATCCGTGTAGGTGTGGAATTGATCGGAGATATGACCATATTTAAAAATCGATTTAATTATCGTGCACCCATAACAACTCGAATACCCGATTCCATACGAAAAACTTTTACTGCTGAGCAGATGGAGTTTTATGATCACCTGGCAGGATTTGCTCATACACCTTTAATCGAACTCGTTCCCGGAGAAAAAGACCGAAAAGATACTTTCTGGAAGAATATATTATTTTTCTATCTTTTAAATGTTCTGGATTTTGTAGAATTTACAGTAGATGAGGAACGTAATAAAAATATCGAGGAGTTGAATTCATTATATGATAAACTCGATGAAAGTAGTGCCGATTATTATGGACTCTTTGGCTTAAAATTAGATGCAAAACCTGAAGATATCAAGCAAGTGTATTTTGATTATTCTCATAAATTTCATCCTGACCGGATTAACGCCGCACCGGATTCAACCGTTATGTTAAAAGCAAATGCTGTTTTTGCTGAAATAAATGCCGGATTTTCTATTCTCGGTAATGCCGAAAAGAGAATTGAATACGATAGGCAGAGATATGCCCCCGGTGGGAAGGATAATGCAGTCGAAGATAATAACAAAAAAGCACGTCAATTATATCTAAAGGGCAACACACTTTTTAAAAAGCAGTATTACCAGGAAGCGATTGCTGTTCTGGAAGAGGCAGTCCGAATCGATAGTTCAAGGGCCAATTATTTTTTATTGTTGGGGCTGTGCCAAACACGGGTGGAAAGCGCTCGAATCCAGGCCAAAGATAACCTGATGAAAGCCGCTGCATTAGAACCGTGGAACGCCGATCCGGTTTTTGCTTTGGGCGAACTCTACCGTTCCGAAAATCTGTTGAAAAATGCAGAAGCTTGTTTTAAAAAAGCACTGGAAATAAATATGGAGCATGCCCTCGCCGGAAAGGCAATCGATGAACTGGAAAAGATGAAGAAAGACAAACGCGCCCGATTTTCTCTTTTTAAGAAGAAGCAATAACAGCTTCAAAGCGTTGTGCAAGCATTTTAACCTGTTCCCCTCTAAATATGGAAAAGTGATCTCCTTCGATTTTTTCAACATTTAATTCATTGGAAATGTAAGGTTTCCACATGTCCATAGGAATGATCTCTTTGGATTCCAAAGCACTGAAATAATAAATATTAGCGTTCACTTTTCCTTGTGGCATATATTTCGATCTCGAATTGGAAAGCGTTCGCCCCAGATTTAAATGATAGATTGTTTCTTCCAGGGTCAGGGAATCCAGATTGGGTATAATATGTCTTAAATTGAAAGGTATCCACTCTCTGATTAGTTGGATTGGAAATCCTTTATCTTCGATATAGTTCTTGAGAATACTCCACAGATTCTCGATAGAATCCGCGGTTTGTATTTTTTTCCTGATCTCATTTCCAACCAATTGGTTTTCATCCCCGAAAAGTCCCATTATCCATTTTTTTTCGCTTTCGAGAGTAAAAAAGATGGATTGTTCGACTAATCGTTCATGAGGAGGGTGTACATCAAAAAGGCAGAGAAATTCCACCCATTCGTTTTTTTCTTCCAATTGCCGGACCATTTCAAAGGCGATAGTACCACCGATCGACCAGCCCCCGATGCGATACGGACCTACTGGTTGAACCTCTCGGATCTTTTTTATATGGTTTGCTGCAATGTCTTCAACTTGCCAATTTCGAGGGCTCAGTATATTGTCGTGTACTATTGAAAGCCCCATACAGTTCCAATCGTTTTTAAGATATCTGCAAAAATCCACATACCCTTCTACTTCTCCGCTTCCATCATGGATGAGGAATATCGTATTATCCCTGTTTCCTTTTTTAAGTAACGTCATTCCTTCAATTCTATTTTCATCGGAAACAGCATTTTCAACGATGATAGCGGCGAGATTCTTAATATAGGGAAATTTGAATAGTTCGACAAGCGGAACCGTTACGTTGAATTCGCGTTTAATTCGAGACACCAGAATGGTCGCTTTCAAAGAATGGCCACCCAGGGAGAAGAAATTATCCTCTGTGCCGATTTCGCCATCGATACTAAGAACATCAGCCCAGAGTTTTACCAGCTTTTGCTCCGTTTCATTACTGGGAGCTGTATACTGCTTTCCTGCTTTCATAACAGGTGAAGGAAGCAATGCCCGGTTCAGTTTACCATTCGCAGTCAGGGGGATTTGTTCTATTTCCATGAAATAGGAGGGAATCATGTATTCAGGCAGTTTTTCTGCCAGGAAGTTTTTTAGCTCCTGGAAATCACCCCAATCTTCTTTATATTGTTCATTTTTGACAATGTAAGCCACAAGGTATTTATCACCCGCACCTGTTTCGTTAGCCACAACTGCCGCTTCTTTGATATTGCCGAAACCAAGCAAGCGGTTTTCGATTTCTCCCAATTCTACCCGGTAACCCCGGATTTTCAATTGCGTATCGATTCGGCCAAGGAATTCGATTGCACCTTCCCCAGTCCAACGTGCCAGGTCTCCTGTTCGATAATATGTGCCTCCGGCGGCCAGGACCCCCTTTCGAGAAAGTGGTTCCTGGACCTCCCTAAAGCTTCTGATTAGAGGTTCTTTTTCGTCAAGAGTTTTTGCCGGGGATAGGGGCGGTTTTTGCAAAAAGAGCCCCTGGTCATTAAAGGTAATAAATTTCTCTGCCGTCAAATCCGGGCGGTTGAGATATCCTCTCGATACACCCTCACCCGAAATCAATAACTCACCTGCAACTCCTATCGGGGTCAATTGAAACCCTTTATCGATGATTGCCATTTTCATATTGGAAACAGGGTATCCAATCGTCGGGCGTTGTTTATACCCCTCGAATTTCTCGAAATCAATCCGTTGAGCAATACAACCGATCGTGGTTTCAGTCGGACCGTAATGATTCATAATAATTAGTTCAGGAGCCAGGGTATGAATCTTTTCCACATCTTTTGTTTTTATTGGCTCTCCGCCCATTAGGATTAAGCGTAGGGAACCGATATTCTTTTTTGAAAATTCCGTACTTTCTACCACCGCACTGAAGAGCGACGGGGTGACTTTCAGGTAGGTGATACAGTGTGAGTTAATATACCTGAGTAATTGTTCCGATGAAAGGTAGGTCGAGCGGGGGATAATATGAAGCCCTGAACCGCTTAAAATCGATGGAAATAATGATGTATACCCCAGATCGAATCCGAACGAAGAGGTCAATAAACTTCGATCATTCGTAGTTAACTTTGCTGTTGTTGAAAACCAGGTCACGTAATTTACAAGGTTTCTGTGTTCTACCAGAGTTCCTTTCGACTTTCCAGTCGTACCCGAGGTATAAATCGTATAAACCACATTTGAAGCAGTCCCTGCAATTCCCTTCGTTTCCAATTTTTCCCCAGCAGGAAGAGCATCTATTTCTTCGAAGGTAATCTTTTTCCCATTAAAATCCATATTATTTATTAAATCTGAAGTTGTTAGCAAGAGTGGAGAAGAGCAATCCGATAGAATATAGGAGCGCCGGTCCGCAGGTTGCTCCGGGTCAAGTGGAAGAAAAGCCCCTCCGCTTTTAAGAATTCCAAAAATTCCTATTATCATTTCCAATAAAGGAGAAACAGTCAGTCCCACAATCGTATCGGGGATTATTCCATTCCAACGTAAAAGTGATGCAACATTGTTTGCTCGTTTATTCAATTCCCTATAAGTGATATAAATTATCTCTTCCGGGAAACCCGTTGATGGTCCCACTGCTGCGATATAATCCGGGATTTTTTCAAC
>JAKAGC010000199.1 GCA_021817755.1 Acidobacteriota bacterium
AGAATCGATTTTCTCAGGCCTGAATAATCCCGGTGTTTATTCATTGACAGCAAAAGAATTTAATGATAAATTCGGATTCACTGAAGAAGAAATTGAAATTTTACTTTCCGAAACCGGCTTCTTTGACCGGTATAATGAAATAAAAGAATGGTATAATGGTTACCGGTTCGGAAATAGAATCATTTATAATCCCTGGTCTATTGTTAATTATATCAATAGTAGCGATAAAATTTTTCGTCCTTATTGGGTGAATACTTCCGATAATCTGATAATAGATACATTACTTTCAAATGGTGGAAAAGTATTGAATGAAGAACTTGAGCAACTTATCCGGGGAGATAGTATCGATAAAATCATCGATGAAAATATTGTTCTTAAAGACCTTTCGAAGCGTGAAGATTTGCTTTGGAGTTTCCTTCTCATGGGAGGATACTTAAAACCCATCCGGGAAGTAAAAAAAACAGATTCGGAAAATATTACCTATTCTTTATCTATTCCAAATAAAGAGGTCAGATCAGTTTATAAGCAAATCGTCAGAAATTATTTTTCCCGAAAAATTGAAAATGAAAAATTAGAAACGATGCTTAATGCATTAATCGATGGAGATATTGCTCTTTTTGAAAAGATGTTGCAAAAAGTAGTAATTGGAATCTTTAGCTATCATGATTTCAGTGGTGAACCTGAAAAAGTCTATCATGCTTTTGTCACGGGGTTACTAGTTTGGATTTCCGACACACATGAAATAAAATCAAATAGAGAATCCGGCTATGGTAGATATGATATTGTGGTTATTCCCAGGAATTCAGAGCAAGTGGGGTATGTGATTGAATTTAAAGCTGTTGATACCGGTGAGGGTGAGGTTGTACAGGATGCCATAGAGGCTGCCCTAAGGCAAATTGAAGAAAAAAAATATGAAACCGAATTGATAGAACGGGGGATTAAAAGTATTAAAAAATTAGCTATTGTTTTCAATGGTAAAGATGTGGTTGTTCAAGAAGGTATTTAAGGGATTGCCAATCTATATGAATAATTATATTGAGTAAGGCTATGGGTAAGAGGATTACCACCTTCCAATAATACATAAACCCATAAATACTAATGGTACAGAAAGCAATGCCAGGGCAATACTCCATCCCATTGCGGCAGATCGTGAATTTTTACGAATATTGAAAATGATTATAATATTGATTATATAAAATCCGATAAACAGGAGAAATTGAAAATTTTTTGATATAAATTGAGTTATCATAAGAAAACCCAATACGATATTTATCATTATCGAAATAAAGAACCCTGTAAAAAAGGCACCCCAATTCATACCGAATTTCTTTTCTTCATCTAATTCATCATTCATGATGACCTCCACTTAAGGAAAAGTATCCTTCTATTTATATATATTAATGCTGCTAATGAAAGCAATTGATAAAGAGTCAATCCAAAAAGTACCGGTGGATGTACCCGTATAAATTCAACCGAGAAGCGAAATATAAAGTAACTATTCAAAAAAATATCAAAAAGTTTTCCAGGTGGAATAAAAGAACTGTTCTTTTTTTTATATTCCAGGTAAATAAACATTCCCAAAGCAAAAGCAGCTTCATAAAGTTGAGTTGGATGTCTTGGGATATTATCACCGAAATTAACTCCCCATGGTAGTGATGTAGATACTCCATAACAACATCCTCCCATGAAACATCCCACTCTTCCTATCGCAAGCCCGGCAGCAACTGCCGGGGCGAAAAAGTTTCCCCTTCTGCCTTTTATTCCTAAGAGTTTTTTTACCAGTAAAACGGAAAGCATTCCTCCAATTAGACCCCCAACTATAGTTCTACCCGTAAAAAGTAAATCAGTTGCGTGATATGTATCCGATATAGAGGAGTAATTTCCAATCCACTCCGGAATTTTAGCTCCTAAAATTCCACCTATTAATGCAGCTATCGGGATATAAAATGCATTTTCGTCTTTTTCTGTTTCTTTTCTTGAACCCACATAATAAATAATACCTCCTACTATTAATGCCATGAGCACCATAAATGAGTAAGAGGATATTTCAATATTCCCTATTTTAAATAATGTGGGGAGTACTCCCCAGTGTTGAACAGTAGCAGGATCGACATTCATTTTTTTAACCTGGTCAATTTGCAGCAATTATTGCTGTTTATACATCGGTATATTTTTTCACCCGGACAAAATCCAACTGCACTGATACTTTTTAAAATTGCGAAAACCAGTATTAAATTCCATGCAAAAGATACCCTCGTATAAAGGAGTACTAAGCAGATTCCGCTGAATACAGCACCTAAAATATGTGCAAACCGGATGGAATCCGTTTGCAATACTGTTTCTTTTCCTTTTAAGAATTTTAAATATTTTGAAACCATATCATAAAAACGAATGAGAGGAGCATTTTTTACAGTCAAAATTGCCGAAGCTATAAATAAAAAAAACACCACTGCCATTATTTCATTTAATCTCAGGAAAAAACATAACCACACCAATATTGACATTGTATACCGGCAAAACCGGAATGAATTAATTGAAATAAAAACATCTTTGCTTTTTAACGGTTTATTCATTTTCCAAATTTTTTCTCCTTTTAATAAAACGCGGAAAAAACATTCCTGTTTTTGATTGGTATTCCACATATTCCTGAAATTGAGTAATGAGCATCTGTTCTTCCTGTTTTGCCCGGAAATACATTATAGGAATAAATATAAGTGTTGTAACCAAACATGCCATCCAATTTGAATAAATAATGCTCCCGGCGTAGAACATCCATATCAAGGAAGCATAGAGAGGATGTCTTACGATTTGATATACTCCATTGTTTACAAAGGTATGGGTCTGATAAATCCGGATATGATTTGACCAGTTTTTTCTAAGTAGAATGCGTCCCATTATATTGACTGTACAGCTTATAATCAAGAAGATCATACCTGGAATTGCAAGAAATATATGAACCTTACGTGGAAGAGTAATGAATCCTACCTTGTGTCTGAGAATGAGATAATAAAATACAAAGAAAAGGGTCATTGACTCTGTGGCTACCGGATTTTTCTTTTCATTATATCCTGAATTCGCGAATTTTGATTCCAAAAAATTAATTAAAATTGCCAGGAAAATAGCAATCACACAAAGACTGGAAACCACAGCTATTGTGATTTCAAATGGATCTGTGTTCTGAAGTATATTTCTCCAATATTCCATATTGTTTTCAACTCCCACGCTTAATCATTTTTAAAGTAAACTCTTTAATTTTCATGGTATTTATTTCTGTGAATCATATTATATGCAGAAAAAGGAATTCGTTTAAAATCATCGGTTATAACATGAACGCACTCTTTCTTCATAGCGTGCATTTCAAAATTGTATAGGTCTTGAAACATGGTAACACTTATCCTGAAAGTGTTTTCGTCTATAAATGTTTTTTGTTCTTTTATAGATTTGATGATATAGTTTGCCGGTAAAAAACGTTGTATGTTTTTTAAAAAGGAACCACATTTGCATATTTTATCTGATTGGCAGTCATTTAGATTTTTGGTTAATTCCTCCGCATCCATATAGAAGGTATTATCGATAACAGGAAGATATGAGGATAATTTGATGTTACGCGAAATAGGTACAAACACTCCATTTTCTTTAAACATATAAGCTACAGCAATTGAATCAACATTGCAAGGTAAAGGAACAAAATCATTAAATTTGATTATACCATCTGATTGGTCCTCAATTTTTTGAAGGATTCCTGTAATTGTTATTCGATTGGATGGTGGTAATTTAGTATTCTTATCCCGTCTACCGAAGTAGGCAACCGGTTGGAAATTGATTCCCCGGATGCAGGGAGTTTTTAGCCCGAAATCGATGATACTCCCGATTTCATGTTCATTAATACCTTTTTCGATAGTTGATACCAGGGTAACAGGTACTCCATGTTTTACAAGATTTTCAACAGCCTTTTGTTTAATCGATGTAAGGTCTTGGTTTCGAAAGTGCAAATATGTTTCTTTCTCAAAGCCATCAAATTGAAGATAAACTTCAAATCCTGTTTCAAATCGGCTTAACTCTTTAACAAATGCCCTATCTGATGCGATACGAAGTCCGTTGGTATTAAGCATTACATATTTAAATCCTTTATTGCGAGCAGTTTCGATAATTTCGATAATATCCGGATGAGTAGAAGGCTCTCCACCACTGATCTGGATTATTTCAGCATTTCCAGCTTCTGCATCCTGAAAAAAATCCATCATTTTTTTGATTTGCTCCATTTTCATAAAGGAAACATCGTTTTTGCTCCCTGCATAACATATTGGACAGTTAAGATCACAGTTTTTTGTGATTTCCAATAATCCGATACATGTATGCTGGTCATGATCCGGGCATAATCCACAATCCAATGGGCATCCTTTATTTATGGAAGTCTGGATTTTACTTTCAGTCCCCGGTTTATTATATTCCTTTCGTTTTAAGTACCATTCTGCATTTTCTTCCAGCAGGCATTCGAATTCACCATGTAAATTGCATTGTTTTATTAAATAAATTGAATTGTTTTTTATGATGATTTTTCCCGGAATAGATGCCATGCATTCCGGGCATATACTAATCGTCATCCCATGGAATAGATAGGGTTGTTCGCTTTTTCTCATTAATTTTTCTCTCTACTCTCTCTAATTCTAACATGTGAGTAGAAACCTGTCAATAAACAATTATCCAACATTTCATCGGTTTAAAATAGCATACTATGAAAAACTTTTTCACGGAATTTAGGGATAGTCTAATGATGTGCGAAATATATCAAATTTTCATTTGGTTGGTTAAGGGGAGCATTGCCGGTTAATTGAGGTTTTAGCCAACTTTTTAAACAAGAAATTATTATTTGGGATGATTTATTTTTACCGGGAATTTTTTCAATAGGAGTTATTTATAGAATTATTTTTAAACTACTATTATTTTATCAGTCGGTTTACAGTACTTTCAGCAATATGTACTGCTCTTTCTTTCAAAACCGAAGGCTCAAGGTAAAGAAAATTTAAAGAAAGGTTATCGCGAAAACTCGAAATAGAAAGTGCAATTCGTGCAACAGGATTGATCGAAGCCGCAAAGAATAATTCTTCAAGTTTCAAGTTCCCAAATTGTTCATCACTGTTCAACCTTCCCATATTGGTTACTACTACCGGCGGCATCGAGTGGGATATTAAATTAATCATTTCAAGGGTAGACAGATTCAATGTCATTATACTACTTGCATTTCTCAGAGATTCTATATCTTTTCCGAAATCTAATTCCCGTTGAAATGATTCATTAACATTTCTTGCCGATTCCCAGACCGATGAATTTTCATCTACCATTTGATAATGAACAGCATTTGATATAAAGTTCCCCATATTTCTATCTACCGAAGTATGAAAGTGATGACGAATATTAACAGGAGACATACACCCAATCATCAAATATCCTTTCTTTTTTATATCCGAAGAAGACTTTATATCCTCCACAATCGCCTGGAGAAGTGCTCCGCATATAAGACCATGAAATGAAGTCTTTTCTTTCCGGCAATGGGAGAGTAATTTTTTTTCTACGCTTTTTTCAAGTGTATAAGGAATAATTCGTGTTATTCTTTTTTCATGCGGAATATCTATATCTTCCCGTAACACAGCCGGTTTATGTATCGACATTTGTAATTTTTCAGGGAAATAAAGAAATGATGGTTTGAATTCCAGATCTTCTTTTAATAAATCCGTAACATATGGGAGTTCAGGAAGTTTTGTAAGTTTTGAAATTACTTTTCCACTATTTAATATTGAAATAGTATGTAGTAAGTCATTAATAAAAATAACAGCAGAAGTCCCATCTGCAATAATATGGGAAAATATGAAAATAAGATCACAATTTTTATTTGATTCCAGAATATGAACGCGAACAAGAGGACCGCTTGTCCAGGGGAAAGGTTTTGCCATCTCCTCTTCTGCAACCTGTATCCAATGCTCATTACTATTCCGTGTCTCAATTTTCAATGGGATTAACGGCACTCCATCCGAAACATAAGAAGGTTGTGAATCCTCTTGAAAATGGCAATTTAGTGGTGGATATTTATGTTGGAGAAGGTCCAGGGCCTGTCTTAAAAAGTCAGTATTTAATGAGCCTGAAATACGGGCAATCATTGCAAAATTCTGGCTTGTTACTTTATTGATCTGCCATTGCAGATATTCATTCGTATGTAATAATCGGTCCATTGCGCTTTCTCTAATGATAATTTTATATAAAAGAAAATCCGATGTCAAGTGAATTTAAAAACCATAGGTAATTCTACTTATTTTATCATAAACATATCCACTTCATTAAGAAATATGAAATCCTCAAGATATGTGTATATTAACCTGTTTTAATTGTATTATTCCTACCTTGCAGTTTTTATCCTATTCCAAAGGAAAAAAAAGTAATTCATAAAATTTTAAAAAAAAGTTGAAAATTTTTTCTTTTTATATTATTCTATAACGGTTACCTTATTGAGTAACGGGGCCATTTAGAGGTTTAGATAATTATCTATATATAAAATCAGACACTATAATTCTACAAGATTTCTAGAATCTTTCTTTACTAGTATTCTTCTATTTTAAAGGGAAAAATCTATCTGTAATTGTTATAATTGTTGGGATAATTATTGAATTTTGTGAAATAATTAAGTGAGATGAAATACAAAAAAAATATTTCTATAAAAAACGACTTTTTTAAAATTCAAATGAGGGGTATTGGTAAGGTTAGTTATTTAAAAATTGAATAGGAGGAAAACATGTACCAAAAGAAGAGTTTGTTGATTACCATTATTTTATTGAGCCTTGTTTGGCCCATCTGGACTCAAGAAAAGGCTGATTTGTACAGGATGAAGGGAGCATCAGTAGAGGATATCTTTCATAAGATTAAAGATTCAGGACCTCTTTATACCTTTATCGAACGTGATGTCACTTTTCAAAATGAAGGAATGAACCTCGTTTGTTCATTGGTTCTGCCTGTGAAAAAAGGTCGTTGTCCTATAGTGGTTACACTAAATGGATTCACCGGGAATAGAAACGATGGAAT
>JAKAGC010000200.1 GCA_021817755.1 Acidobacteriota bacterium
TTTTTTCGCGAGATCAGAAAAAAATAGGTAGTACAACTTCAGTATCTGAATTGCGAAAAGTAAATTCTTTTGTGAACCGGGAAGGACTCGCTGCGAAAGTGAATAAAAAGGGTGATGAAGTCTTTGTTATACTCCTGTCCAAGGACGGAGACCAATACTACTTTGAGGATACATTGACCATTTCGAAGGAATTATACGAAAAATTAGAATTCATACGAAAAGTGGAATAACGCTCATTATCCTGTTGGATTGATATAGCGAATAATAAATTAAGGGATTATTCTACGGGATTCATTACCTCGAAAATTGTTTTCCCCAGTTCCTGGACTTTATAGGGCTTCATAATGCAGCCATTAAATCCATAATCCTTGAAGTCCGCCATAACCGGATCATTTGAATATCCGCTGGAGACAATGGCTTTGGCTTTTGGATCTATATCTCTAAGTTTTTTTATTGTTTCTACTCCACCTAATCCACCGGGAATGGTCAGGTCCATTATTACCAGATCGAAAGGGTCGCCGGCTCCCATGGATTTTTTATAATATTCAAGTGTCTCTTTTCCATCTCTGGTTACTTCGGTGTGATAACCAAGGTGAGCGAGCATTCGTACTGCTATTTCGGAGACAGCTCGTTCGTCATCCATTATTAGTATTCTTCCGTTTCCTTTAATAATTTTTCCTTCTCTACAGCGTTTATCGATTAATTCCTTTCCTGAAATGACCCGGTTCAAGGCTGGTAGATATAATATAAATATAGTTCCTTCACCTACACTAGTTTTTACTTCAATAAAACCATCGTGGTTTTTCATTATGGAATAGGCGGAAGATAAACCCAATCCGCTGCCTTTGGGTTTAGTGGTAAAGTAGGGATCGAAAATCTTTTTCAAGATATCTTCAGGAATTCCTGTTCCTGTATCTTCGATCATGATTCTTACAAATTGCTTTTTTTCAAGAGGGAGTCCCATATCTGCTTCCATTTCGAAATTATCGGCTGAGACTTTTATTTTTCCTCCATTGGGCATGGCCTGAATCGCGTTGATAATTAGATTGTTTAAAACCTGGTTTATCTGGCCTTCATCGACTTCTACAGAACTAACCGATGGGGAGATATTGTACTCACATGTAATAGTCGATCCTCTTAAAGCAAACGATACTGCTTCTTCCATGAAATCTTTAACGCGTGCGATTTTTTTTACAGGTGAGCCACCGCTGGCAAAGGTCAGGAGTTGATGGGTTAATCTCCCGGTTTTAAGAGTTGCTTTTTCTGCTGTAGATAGTAATTTGTAAACATGAGAGGTTGGATCAGTATGGACTTTAGCAAGATTGATATTTCCGAGAATCCCTGTTAAAAGGTTATTAAAATCGTGAGCTATACCGCCAGCGAGCACTCCCAGGGATTCCAACTTTTGTGCCTTTTGTATTTCTTCTTGCATTTTCCGTTTTTCGGTGATATCCTGAAAAACAATTACAGCTCCTTTTATATTGCCGTCTTTATCGCGGGTTGGTGCGGCACTATTGGAAACAAGCCTTCGGGTTCCATCCCGGCATATGAGTAAAGCAGGATCAGTTGATTGAACGATTTCCCCTTTTACGATTGCACTTGAAACAGGATCGGAAATAGGTTTCTCCGTTTTTTCATCAACCATCATGAGTACTTCAAATAATGGTTTACCGATTGCCTGGTCATCAGGGATGCCTATTAATAGTTCAGCGGTACGGTTAATCATCGTGACTTGTAAATAAGTATCCACTGCAATTACACCGTCTGTTATAGATCGGAACAGAATCGCGAGTTGCTCTTTGCTCTCTCTTAATGAATTCTCTACTTCCTGGCGTTGTGCTAACATTTCATTTGCAGAATCAGCGAGTATAATAAATTCTTCGACTACTAATTTAGATTTATCGATTTTTTCATGACTTATTGCGGCTTTTTTAAAAAAAGAAATAAATACTTCTCCAAATTTTTTTAAACGTTGTGAATACAACCAGGTTATAATAGAAATCCCACCTAAAATACCGATGAAGAATATTGTAATTCGGATTATAAGTTTTCTGACTGATTTTTTTAAATCTATTTCTCTTTGAGCAATAACTGAATCAATCTCTTCCAGGTATACTCCCGAACCGATTATCCATTTCCATTCGGGTATCGCTTTGAGGAATGATATTTTGGGCTGCATATTGAGGGAATCCAGGGTATGCCATTGATATTCAATAAATCCGCCATTTCCTCTTGAAGCGGTTTCCCTGGCTGTTTTAATAACTCTTTGACCTTCCGGGCTTGATTCGGACCAGACTTTTTTCCCTACCATTTCGGGTTTCCGTTCATTCCATAAAGTAGTTCCATTATAATCAACTACGAATACGTATCCTTTTTCACCAAATTTGATTTTCCCGATATTTGAGAGTATTTCCTTTTGAATATAGATGACGAATTGGGATTTGTATTCAATACGACCAAGGTAAGCATCAGCAAAATCGATATACTTCATATAGCATACACTTGGTTCGGGAACTGGATTAATTCTTTGGATATCGATAAAATCCGCACCTTTCTTTTTTATCCATTCAAGATCCCCGGGAGTGAAATGGAAACCGGTATTTATTTGGGGATCGACATTATCGGATGCTTTAAGTAAAAAATAATATCCATTGAGATCATGAAGGGATGGTAATGAGTAGGTTTTATCCCGATTTTTTATTACATCACTGATATTATAATTTTTACCGTATCTTTTTAAGAGAGCAGATAAGATAATGTAGAAATTGCCGACTTTTTCTTTTACCCGGTTTTTTAATCGTGGTTCAATAGTACTCCGAATATATTGAGTATAATTGAATGCTTTTTCGGTTTCATTTTTTACCATTTCTCGTTGAGATTGAATATAAGCGCTTCTCATCTTCTCCGTATCGATGGAAAAGTGGCGAAATTCACTATCAATCCACAAATATCCAGTTATAACCGTAGAAGCACCGGCAATGAATAACATATTGAAAAAGAAAAAACGCACGATGCTTTTTTTCACGATACGTTTAAACATTAACGCTCACCAGCCTCCGGTTTTAGTACCCCTGAGATTTTAATATTACACCAATTTTAGAAATTTGTAAACATCTTTTTAAACTTCGTATTTTGGCTGTCCATATACTATTTTATTAGAATGGAAATCTTTTGGAGTAGTTGTAATGTAACGTGTTTCAATCTTTACTTGAATACCGAATTATAATATAATACAGTTAACGGAGGTAACATGCAATTTATAATTATGGCTTATGACGGAACTGATGAAAAAGCAATGGAAAGAAGGCTGGCTGTTAGAGAGGCCCATCTGGATTTATTCAAACGCATGATTGAAAAAGGTGTTTTTTATTATGGAATGGCTATCCTGGATGATAAAGAAAAAATGATCGGATCCATTATTGTCAGTGAATTCGCATCTCGTGAAGCCCTGGAAGAAGAGTGGTTAAAAACTGAGCCTTATGTGGTTGGAAAAGTATGGGAAAAGATCGAGATTCGCCCTGTTAAAATTCCGCCTTTCTTATTGGAAAAATAGATTCCATTTTATTTTCTTTTGAAATAAAAAAGGCCCCTCCCGGAAACGGGGAAAGGGGCCTTTTTTATTTATGCCGGTTCAATTCACTTTTTTAGTGAGAATGAATCGGTTATGATGCTTTCTTTAGCCGTTTAATAGATAACGATACAAGGAAGACTCCGATAGCGATCATTCCTATTATACTGAATAAATAAGATGGATTTTCAAATACTTTTAAGAGTTCAATTTCTGCGAACGCCAATCCAGCAAAGAGTATCCCGATCAATGCTTCACCGACGATTAATCCTGAAGCCAGCAATGTACCTGTATTGTTTACGCTTTCTTTTTCTTCATCGGTTACTTTTTTCTTTTCAATATAATGATCGAGAATCGCTTTAAAGATACCTCCGATAAAGATAGCGAAGGAAGTTTCTATAGATAGATACATTCCAACGCTAACGAGCATTGGGCTTTTGATCTGCATCAGGATAAAGGCAAGTCCCATAAACATACCGATTAGTATGAGAATCCATTCTGTTTTTCGTTCCATTATACTTTTTCCGACAACAGCCATTAAACTTGCTTGAGGCGATGCTATACGTTCTCCACCAAAACCACCATTAGCTTTCAATACTTCATTTTGTTGTTCGGGTTTTAAGGATTTGATTTCATCTACAGTATATGTACGCTGTGTGAGACCGGGGTATGTTCCAGTATATGCGACTTCTGTTATACCTGCTTTGCCCATATCTGTTAATTTTTCCGATACCTTGGTTTTAATGTCACCGATATGAAGAACGGAGAGAACGAGGAACATGATTAATGCAGCGCCGGTTATACCGAAAATATCGCCCAATTGCATTTTCCAGGGCGTGCAACCGAGGATATGGCCTGCTTTTAAGTCCTGCATCATTTCGCCGGCAACAGAGACTGAAACACATGTAAATGCTGCGATTCCCAGAACAGCAGCAATTCCACTTGTTCCTTTTAGACCGAAGAGTACCATCAGGAACGCCACCGAGATTAGAACGGAAACAGTCAATCCACTAGTGGGGTTGCTGCTAACACCAATAATTCCGACAAGATAACCGGAAACGGCTGCGAATACGAATCCAAGGATAACCATTAAGATAGCAGCTACTATAGCAGCGAGGGGGTTATTGGCAAACCAGTTGAAAATAAAGAATACAACGATCATGATGGCGATTAAGGCAAAAAGAACGGCTTTGATATTTAGATCCTTATCCGTTCGTATAATAGTTTCGTTCCCGTCGCGGTTTTTTTGAGTGAGATTGGAGATTGAGCGTGAAATCCCTTCGATAAGGTTTTTGCGCATTTTAAATAAAGTATAAAAAGCGCCAACAAGCATACCGCCAATAGCGATATAGCGGACATAGTTTTTCCATGCGAGGGTAATTGCATCGACCCAATTGGGAACACCTTCGAGATTGTTATAATTTAGGAAGAATGCGATTGCAGGGGCGAGGAGTCCCCATGCCAACACACCTCCTGAGAAGTTGATACCTGCGAGTTTTGGACCGATTATGTATCCGACACCGATAAACGAAGGGCTCATTTCAGGGCCTCTGAGTAAAATAGAACCTTTTCCAACGGATATTACTTGTTGCCATTTGGTGGCGAGTATTTTAAAATCGGTCAGCATGGTGAAAAGGATACCGGTACCCATACCTGAGAGGAGATATTTCGATCCGCCTGATCCTCTTTGACCTGCTTTGTGAATTTCGGCAGCAGCAACGGATTCGGGGAAAGGAAGTTCGGCATTATTGACCAGGATACGGCGGGTAATGGTTACGAACATGATTCCCAGGATTCCTCCTGATGCGAGAATGATTGTGGAGATAATGTAGTGTTGGACAGTAGAAAAGGGCTGCCATATACCGGCGATGAAGAATGCAGGTAATGTAAATATAGCTCCAGAAGCGATATTTCCTCCAATAGATCCGACGGTTCTGGCGCAATTTTCTTCAAGTATTGTTCCTTTCATGGATTTAATTACGGCCATCCCAATAACGGCTGTGGTGTATGTTGCTGCGATGGTCATACCTGCTTTTAATCCAAGGTAAGCGTTTGCCGCTGACATGAACATCGCCATGACAACTCCTAACAGCACTGCCCGGAGGGTCAATTCCTTCATATTGCTGTCAGGACTAACAAAAGGTTTGAAGTTCTTTTGGTCCATTAAATTGCTCCTTTATATTTAGTAGTAAATTCATATACTTATTTTTACTTAACCGGTTTCGGGTTTATAGAAAATAGTAAATACACCGTATTTTCTTTTTCGCCCCGGGGAACCGGAAAGGCATTTTATTAAATCTTTTCCATCAAGTATAGCATTGGATTAATTGTTTGCTCCTGCTTTATATTTTGAAGGGGGTATAACCCCGTTATCAAGCCAGTCCAGGTAGTCTTTGTTGCCTTCGATAATGGGAATGGCGATTATTTCAGGGACAGTGTAAGTATGAATCGATTTTATTCGAGATTCAACAGCATTATACAGTTCACGACGGGTTTTTATGATGCAGTAAAATTCTTCGGTGCTTTCGATTTTTCCTTTCCATTCATAGGTACTATTGATGGGACCAGAAACCTGAACGCAGGCTGCAATTTTTTCTTCTACCAGGATATGAGCTATTTTTGAGGCGATATCTATTGAATCGGATGTAGTTATAATCTGAATATATTCGCTCATCTGTCACCTTTTTTTCAGGTATTAAGCGTTATTATAAACAAAATCATTTTTTTTTTCAAGAAAAAGGTTTATCTTTTAACAATTCTTTTGGGATGTATGAAAAGATAGATATGAGATAAGTGATTATTTAATTTTTATGGTTTCTAAGGGTATATCCTGGGTTAAAACTTTTTCGGATTATTTTTCCTGTTGGAGTACATCTTTCTTAGGAACTTGTTTAACATTGGTTTCAATGAAATGTTTCAGTTTGATTTGCATGGATATATACATTAATTTCTCTTTGGGGGACATAGAGACTAAATCTTTCTCAAGGTGCCCATCGAATTTTGGGTCAGTATTCTTTTTTGTTTTAGATTCTATTCCCATAAATTATCTCTTCTAACATTTCAATATCGTATACATCTTCTCTTCTTTTACTCTCTATGGATTTTTTTGCCTGAAGCAAATGTTGGATGGATGAAACCGGAAAACGAATTCCATCAACCTCAAAGAGAACGGCATCCTTTTTTAAAAGTTCAAAAGAAATCGGATAGGTTAGAAATACATCTATTTGAAGAAATCCATCGGATGAATTTAATGTGAAAACTCTTGCTCCCTTTTCTTCGATCCATTCTTTCCGTTTCTGAGGATCAAGTATGTATTCGATTGGTTCTGGAACCCTGGGTACCCAATTCATTAATTTTGCTGTGGAAATAATTTTTTGAAGGTTTTTTTCATTCATAGACACACTAATATCGAGATCGAAAGACGTTCTTTTACTACCATGCAGAATACAGGCAATTCCACCGCATATTACAAATTCAA
>JAKAGC010000201.1 GCA_021817755.1 Acidobacteriota bacterium
GTATTTTTAGTGTGGTATCGAGGTTTATATCAAGCATTTAATATCCTCTTCATTTCCCGGAAAATGAGATGGGAATCCTCATCCCGGAGGTAATTACCGCCGATGCGGGAGGTACGGATGACATGGGGGTTGATTTCAAAATCCAGGATATCGTCTTCATAATATTTGGCTTTTTTTACAATCCCTTTCCCGGGTTGAGCGAAAAATGAACCGCCTCCAAAACCGAATCCATCTTCAAATCCGCTTCGGTTGATAAAAACATAATTTTGGTGATAGTGAATTGAAAATACTTCCCCCATGCGTTCCCATAATTTTAATGAAGACATTCCTTCAGGGGTAAGTCCACGGAAAGGACTATTTGAAATGCCGATGAGAAAATCGACTCCCTGGAGGAAATATAGGTAAGCATTAATAGGGAAAAGTATTTCTCTGCAAATAATGATGCCTGCTGTGAAATCTGCTATTTTAAAGCTTTTAAAGGTATCACCGGGTTTAAAAATCATTGCTTCTTCAAACATTCCAAAGTTTGGGAGTTGAACTTTTCGGTGAATGTGTTGAAGCTTTCCCTTTGAAAAATAGAGTCCGCAATTATATATAATGCCTTGTTCTTCTTCGACAACAGCTCCGATGACGATATCTATTTTAAGGCTCATGGTGCAGAAAGAATTCAATATAGAACTATCTTTGGAAATCGAAACATCATAAGCGATATCTTTCATATGGTAACCGGTGAGGCTTAACTCAGGGAATATGATGAGATTAATCCGGTCGTTTATTGCTTTGTTAATATACTCGAAGTGGGTTTCAGCGTTTTTTGAAATGTTTCCCAAAATGGGGCTAAATTGAATGCCGCGTATTTTAAAGATATTAGTATCCATAGGAGTAATATAACATATAACGGCTATTTTATCAATGTTCATTTTTTTCTTGCCAATGAACTTTTAAAAAGTGTATAATATATTCCGACATATAGCGATTGTAGAAATCGCAGTAATAATATAAATAGGAGATATATAAATGAAAAAAACAATGGTGTTTTCATTATTCCTGGTGGTAATGTTCGCTGTTTCGGGATTGTGGGCCGGAGAAAATTTACAGGGAAAATCATTTCGTCTTGGTATCGGAGCGGGTTATGCAACGTTCTCGGATGATCAATTCGATGGAAGTGTTCTTGTGGGTTTAAAAATTACCTATCCCCTGGCGAATGCACTGCGGGTTGAACTGGCTGGAGCCTATACATCAAGTAAAATAACTGCTAATGTAGATGGTTACAGCGGGGGTAAATTAAAAGTAATGCCAATCCAATTGAGTCTACAGTATTGCTTTACTGCTGGAAATTTAAATCCGTACATTGGAGCGGGTTGTGGATATTACCTGAATGATTTATCTTTGGATGGATTGACCGGTTGGGAAAATATGGGTTTTGAAATTACTGAAGAAGTAAAAAACAAATTCGGTTTTCATTTTGGGGGTGGGATCGAATTTAAACTGAAATCCAATTTGATATTCTTTATAGATGTTCGTTATTGTGTTGTCAAAATTCCGGGAACATATACAATTACAGATACAGTAACAGGAATAGAACAATCGGGTGATATCGAAAAAGATTTAAATCCCTTGATGTTTGGCGCAGGGATCAGTATAGGATTATAGGAGGGAGAATATGAATCGCAAAATTAAATATTTTCTAATTGGACTTTTTACCGTGGCAGTGGCAGTAGCGTTTATGGTATTACCTGGCACTGCGAAGACAGATGTTTCTGGGATAGTAAAAAAACTGGATAATAAAAGTGCTTATGAAGCTTCCTATAAAGAAGGAAATGCAAAAGTGGAATTTGTTTTGCGGAAGCTGATGAATATTTACCATAATGATGGAGAAGAGGCTGCAATCCGTTTTGCAACGCGTAACAGATTGGAATTGGAAAATGGTAGAATCGCTGTTGAAGTGGAAATAAAATCGACTGCTTCTTATAATACTTCGCGTTTCAATCATACTGGAATGCCCTCCACAGGGGATGAAGGTATGGAACAGGCGATGATGATGGTTAAGAACAGGGTGGAGCAATTGGGCGGAATTGTCGAAAAAACCTATAATCATTATTTCCAGGGTAAGGCAGATATTGGGACCCTTGATAGATTGGCTGAGCTTCCGGAAATTTCCGTTGTTCGAAGTCCTGTACGATTTTTTACCCAGGCGATTATCAGTGAGGGTGTAGCGGATACTAAGGCGGGTTCTATCCAGAGTTTGACCGCCTATCGCAATAATACACCTGTTAAAGTGTGTATAATCGATGGGGGATTTCAGAATTATTCGCAATTACTTGGAACGGAGCTTCCTTCGAGTGTAACGGTTCAATCATTTACAGCGAGCGGAAAAGTAGAAAATGGTCAGGTTCATGGTACGGCAGTTGCTGAAATCATTCATGATATGGCCCCGGATGCTGAACTCTATTTTGCAGTAATTAGTACAACTGCGGACCTTGTGGAAGCTGTTGATTGGGCAATTTCCCAAAAAGTAGACCTGATTTCTTTTTCGATGGGGAATTATTGGGGCCCACTGGATGGAACCGGAATCACTAATTCACTGGCAGTTGAAGCGAAAGCAGCAGGTATTACATGGGTATGTTCTGCGGGTAATTCGGGTGCAGAACATTGGAGTGGAACTTTTAATGATCCGGATGGTAATGGATGGCATAACTTCAGTGGTAGCGATGAAATGTTTGAGTTCTATGTAACGGCAGAGGAGAGTCATTATTACGGTGTAAGCACAATTTTAAAATGGAATGATTGGGGAACCTGGAATGAATCAACCTGGGATTACAGTGGGGCTACACAAGATTATGATTTGTTCTTATATATCCTTGTGGATGGGGAATGGTATCTGGTAGATAGTTCGGAAAACCGTCAACCGGGATATAAATATCCTTATGAAGGAATCGGTTATTATGAATTCGATGAGGATACGTTTTGGGGTGTAAAAATCTTCAAGAAGAATGCCACACAGAATGTTAAATTCGATATGTATATCCCGACTTTTACGTATGGAACGCTTGAATACAGTACTCCTGAAGGTAGTTTAACAAGCCCGGCTGATTCTCCGAATATTATTTCGGTAGGTGCGATCGACGCAATTCAGAATACGTATCATTATTATAGCTCTCAAGGGCCTACTGCTGATGGCAGGATTAAACCTGATATTTGTGCACCGTCAGGAGTTTCTTGTTCGGATTATACTTACGGGTCACGTAGTCAGGGTTATGGATTCTACGGTACTTCTGCTTCTTGCCCTCATATGACGGGTGCAATTGCTTTATTGAAGAGTAAAACTCCTTTTACTACGAATGAAATAGTACAGATTCTATATGGGCGTGCGATTGATATGGGTGTAGCAGGAGCGGATAGTAAATATGGAAGAGGCCGCTTGAATATGGCGAAAGATTAAGTATAAAATTTTTCCGTAAAGAAATTACGGGATAATAAAAACTAAAGGGCAGGTGAAGAACCTGCCCTTTTTTTTTACTTTCTTATGTCCGGGAATTGCTTTCATTTTAGTAATATATATAATATAATATGTATCCCGGAATCGGGGTACTCAAATTCGGGAAAAATCCCGCCACCAATACAATTCGGAGGTGCTTAGTGGTGAATCGAACAGAAAAAAAGATGAAAAAAGAACCCTCAGGGGTAGTTTATGATAATTTAAAAAAGTATAAAGTTTACATTTTGCTCATGGTATTTTTATTAGGAGTAGCAGGACTGTTTCTTTGGGGGCAGCAACAGAACAATGAAGTGATTACACATGAAGTTTCGGTTTCTCGTGTAATAATTCCTGTATTTGCTTATGATTCATCGGGAAATCCTGTCTTTGATCTTTCCCCTCAGGATATCAAGGTTTATATTAATGAAAAACCGGTTGAGATACTGGCATTCAATCTTCTAAGATACGATGCTCAACAAGAAGTATTAACGAAAAAAAAGATCGAGGAGGAAGAAAAATCAGTGGCGCCTGTGGTACCTCGCCTTATATTCATGGTAGTAGATACGATGTTCAATAGTTATTACGGAATAAAGAACTCAAAAAAAATCGCTAGTAAATTATTGGATAGCAATTCTTTTGGTGATCAATTTGTAGTCATGGAAAATTCATCTTTCGGTGGATTGAAATTAATTGGAGGACCGGAAAGGGATAGGAAAAAAGTTAAGAAATTTCTGGATAAAATATCGGCTTTACCGGAAGTAGAAGATGATGATCCTTGGGATGTTTCCTCCAAATCTTCTGCTCTTTCTTCACAGACGACTGACCGTTTTATTAATGAAGAAAAACGGAAAATGGAAAAAGAAAAAATCAAATTCTTTTATGATTTCCTGATTCAACTGAAAAATACATTGTTGGCGATAAAAGAGCCGAAGACGATTTTATTCTTATCGGAAGGATTTTCTGAAATACTATTATTCGAAGCAAACCCTTATGTTAAGGGAAATATTAATTATGATACGACTATTATGTTTAATTTAAAAAAAGTAATTCGCCAAATCGGTGAAAGTGGAAATATTCTTTACATGGTTTACTCTGGAAGAGATAAGATCACGATTCAGGTAATGCAGGATTTTTCAGGAGGAAAAGGTTCGACTAATACGGATGGGTTTGATAGTTTCACTCTGGATTCTGTTGATATTCCCATTAACCGTCAGGCGGGAATGGAGAGCTTGAAAGCACTCTCAGTAGGAACAGGTGGGCATGTTTTCAGTGGGGCGAGAGAGGATATCGTCAAGGAAATCGAAAAAAATACATCGGCTTACTATGAACTGGCATTTATTCCTCCTTCGATTAAAGGGGAATTAAAACTTTCGATTGATTGCAAACGTTCAGGAGTTCACCTGGATTTTCCGAAAAAAACCGCTAAAAATAAATCCTATTCAGAAATGGATAATAATCAGAAAAAAGTACTGGCATTAAATGTGGCTATGGAAAGAGATTGGGTAGAATCGGTTTTACAACTACAGAAAGCCCCTGTTTATATTGGAAGCGATAAAAAACAAGTACGCATGGATCTTCCGAATGCAATGGTGGATAAAAATATCGATGTTTATATCATCCGTGGAAATGAGGATTTTTCGGATATTTCTGTTTTTCAAAGTACGCAGAAAGGATTGCAATCGGAATTAATTGATTTAAAGAACGCTTTAAACTACAAGAAGATATACATTGTAATAATCGAACCGGAGTCCAACACCTGTATTTACAATCAAATCCCTAATTAAGTATAATAGAGTTTTATTTGTGGAGTGTAGTAAACTATTTTGAAGGAGGTAACTCTATGAGTAATACTGGAAGCGATAATATCAATCAAATAGTTATGGGATTCCAAAAAGCACGAATCTTATTAACGGGATTTGAATTAGGGGTATTTACTACAATTTCGGGTGAAGGAAAAACTTCGAAGCAAGCAGCTGAAATGATTGGAACTGATGCGCGTGCTATGGATCGATTATTGAATGCCCTTTGTGCAATGGGATTTGTTATAAAAAAGGGTGAGATTTTTTCTAATTCACCTGAAGCTGCCCAATATCTTGTAAAAGGAAGTCTTGATTACATGGGTGGTTTGATGCATAGTTCGCATCTGTGGAATACATGGAGTACATTAACTAATGCGGTTCGAAGTGGAAGATCGGTTATTCCGGATCATTTTGATAATCGAGGAGAAGATTGGTTTGAAGGTTTTATCGCTGCTATGCATTTTCGTGCGAGGAAGAATGCGTCTGCTGTAATAGGTCTCCTGAATCTTTCGGGTGTAAAACGGGTTCTTGATGTAGGGGGTGGATCGGGAGCTTATTCGATGGCTTTTGCAGTAAGTAATAAGAATATTCATGCAACTGTATTCGATCTGGCGAATGTGATCCCGCTAACGCGGCAATATGTGGAAAAAGAAGGGTTGTCCGAACAGGTGGATTATATTGTTGGAGATTACATGAAGGATTCGCCGGGAAAAGGTTATGATCTGATATTTATCTCTGCGGTGGTTCATATTAATTCACCGGAGGAAAACATCATACTTCTAAAAAAATGTGTATCTGCACTTAATCGAGGGGGGCAGGTGGTTATACAGGATTTTGTTATGGAGGAAGACCGTGTACATCCTGCAAATGGAGCGGTTTTTGCATTAAATATGCTGGTAGGAACTCGTTCGGGTGATACATATACGGAAGGTGAAATCCTGGAGTGGTACAATAAGGTAGGTTTGCAAAATCCAAAAAAAATTGAAACGCCTTTTGGAACTACTTTAATGACGGCGAGATTACCTTTTTAAAATGCTTTATATAAAATGCTTTTATATTTTTCCTGCGATTATTTGGTCGATTTACGAAAAAGAAAGTTGACAACTACTGTATTTTCCGATAATATTATTATCTTATTTCAAATAGCGAGGATTTGACGTGAAACGAACATTTCAACCAAACAATCTTAAAAGAAAGAAAACGCATGGATTTAGAGAAAGAATGTCTACCAAAGGTGGCAGACTTGTTATCAATCGAAGAAGAAGAAAAGGAAGAAAACGGTTGACGGTATAATCGTCAGCGCATGATAGATTATTCCTTACACAATTTACCGGATGTAAGGCATGTCGAGAAAAAAATTGAAGTGTTCCGGGTTAAAAGGACATTTGAATCATGTCGTTGAATTTCCCAGTTTACCAGAGACTGAATAGAGAGGAAGATTTTAAGCGATTGCTGAAAAAAGCAAAGCTTATAAAGAATTCCTTTTTTTTTTCTCTTTTATGAAAAATGAATATTCTTATAATCGTTTTGCAGTCTCTGTAAACAGGAAAATAGGAAATTCGGTCGAACGGAATTACATTAAACGTATAATGAAAGAATGGTTCCGATTGAACCAGCATCATGTAATGGGTGATAAAAAATATGATTGCTGGGTGATGATAAAACAAAAATTTTCTCGTGCAAATGTCGAAGAGGTCCGGTCTTTATTGGCGAGTACTTTGGAACGGATGAAACGCATAAAATGAACGTAAGATGATCAAGA
>JAKAGC010000202.1 GCA_021817755.1 Acidobacteriota bacterium
ATTATATCGATCACAAGTAATTCCTTCAGTTAAAAGCTGTTTGTGCTGGGTAATGAATTCATTGACAAAAGAGATGGATTTATCGGAAGAAATACCTGTTATTTCGGTTAAAATATCAGCTACTTCATTTTCACTGCGCATTCCATTAAAAAGAGATAGTATTACAGCAGTAAGAGGATGAATCGGCCTTCCGTTTTTTATTACACCACGATCTTTGTCTAATGAGTAACAATAGATATTTGTTTCCGCTTTTTTTAATCGATATAAAGGGTCGAAACACCAAATTTTATCCATTTTTCCAGGCGTAGACCTCCCGTTGATTAATTTTGCATATTCTCTAAAGATTGGTCTTAAAAATTTAGAAAAATTAAGAAAGATTGTGAGGCAAATTCGAGCGAAAAAAAATCTGACTTAAGGGATTAATGAGATGTGAGAGTCGGCTCAGCAATGTTGATAATACAGGGTTCTACAGATTTAACCATGCAGTCGTTTTCAAATGATAGCAGAGTTCCTGAAAAATGTGAAGTACCACTAATTGATTGAGTTAATTGTGCCAGTAAATTGTTGGTTTTAAGCGATTCTTGCAGTGATTTTAAATCCATGTTAACCTCCTTTTTTGAATAGATATTTGTGGGCGGGACTATATTATAACCTAAAACTGTTTTTTTTGCAATAAAAAAATGTAATCTACAGGAAAACGGCGTTTTAATTAGTTTAAAAAATGATCTTTGGTTCTGTTAAATAAATAAACGCTTTCCCTATTATTGCTTGACAATCTGTTTCATTAATGAGAAAATAGAATTGAGAAAAAAAATGTTTATTAACCACAGTTCAAGAGAAGTAACAGCCAAAATTGTTTATTATGGGCCTGGATTAAGTGGTAAAACCACTAATCTACAATATATTTTTTCTGTTACCAACCCTAGATCTAGGGGAGAATTAATTAGTATTGAAACAGAAATTGAAAGGACGTTATTTTTTGACCTTTTGCCTCTAAATGTCGGGTCCATAAATGGTTACCAGACACGATTCCAATTATATACAGTTCCAGGGCAGATATTTTATGATTCGACCCGGAAACTTGTTTTAAAAGGAGCTGATGGAATTGTATTTATTGCAGATTCGCAAGAATTAATGCAGCAGTCGAACCTGGAAAGCCTGGAGAATCTTAAAACCAACCTTGCTAATCATAAATTGGATATTAATGATATTCCTATTGTGTTTCAATATAATAAACGTGATCTCTCATTGATTTTGCCTGTAGAAAAATTGAATCTTTTACTCAATAAATCCGCTCATCCTTTCTTTGAAGCTGTAGCACCCCGTGGAACAGGAGTTCTTGAAACCCTACGAGGGATATCCACTCTTGTATTGAAGAAGATTCGAACTCTCCTTGAAACTCCTAAAAATGGATCGATCGAGCCTATTGCTCCTCCGGTTGAGTTTAGTTTTAATAAAAAACATAAAATGATCGAAAAAGAAGACCTTCCATTACGTAAAATTCATACCGATAATCTCGAATCCGCAGCGCAACAATTGAACCCCACTTCACAAACGATTCCATCGATAGGAGACCTTCCATTTGAGGTTAATAAAGAACCCGAATTTGAATTGCTTATGGACCCTGTTGTTGAGATAAATGATATGAAAGATATGGATGATATTTTCTCAAACCAGGAAATTGAAGAAATTCAACCACTTAAAGATCTAGATGAAATAAAGATTGATAATGAAGACCTTGAAATGATGTCCGATGAAACCCTTTTCCCTGCTGAAATTGATATCGAAGAACCTCCTATTCCTTCTACTGTACCCGAGGATATCTCGATCGAAGATAGTACTAATGAATTGAGAAAACACTCTTCTCTTGAAACCATTGAAAAAAATGATGAAAGCCCCTTTAATCTTTCTCCGGATGATCTCGTTTCCATTCAAGATACAAATCCTTTCCCTGTTGAGGAAGAAATTCCGGAAGTAATTCCCACAGGCATTAAACAAGAAAGAAATGATTATAAGCAATCCCCCCGAAAAGAAAATGACCCTCTAAAAGAACTTCACTTTGGACTCTTAAAAAAAGAAGAAACAAAAGCTCCGTCAAGACCCAAAACTTCAGATGCGGCATCAAGGTTAAAAGAGATTGATGACTTAAAAAAATCACTTACTTCTACACCTGCTGTTAAGAAAGAAAAAAAGCCCGCAGAAAATTTTAAAGGATTGGATATTTTTGACAGACTTAAAGATAAAACAAGGGTAACGATCATAAAAGATATCCCTGTAAACGATCCCAATTTAATTATAGATGTAAAAGGATCCGATTTACGATTACTGGACTCATTCCAGGTCGAAATTACACCAGAAACCAAAAAGGTAACACTGATATTCGATGTTAAAAAATAAAATACCAACCATCTTTGTTTTTTTTAGTTTGGTCCTGTTGTTATCCGCTTGCTCAAATTTTTCAAATAACCCCGGATTAGAAACAGTACCATCGCCCTCCGTAACTGAACCTCCTCAAAATATTAAAAATGCTGAATTTAATTTTGAGGAAGGAAAATCCATGCTTCTTATGGGAAATCTTGATGAAGCTCGAGTTCATTTTGAAAAAACTCTGGATCTGCTAATGGATTCAGGAACAAGAACTCCCGAACAAATGAAATTGCTGGATAATTATATCAAGCAGATTTCGGATATTGAACTCGACCATATGAGCGTATCTGCGCCGGAGAATAATGGAGAGCATGAAGCATTTTTGGATGAAGTACTTTCCACACCTTTATTTAAGCCATCCAAAAATGAAATCCTTAAGCTCCAGGAAAAAATGGGCGAGAAAGACCGCCAGGTTCAATATTCGATTCCCATTACCATTAATGCTACGGTTGTATCCTTCCTAAAAGCCTTTCAAAATACGCGGTCCAAAAATATTCAGAACGCATTGAATCGGTCTGTTGAATATGTCGAAGAATTTAAACGGATATTTAAGGAAAATGATGTTCCTGAGGATCTTGCATATTTGCCTATGATTGAAAGCGGTTACCGTATTGAAGCATTATCCCGTGCCAGGGCATGCGGTGTATGGCAATTTATGGCATCCACTGCCAGACTCTACGGTTTACGTGTTGATCGATTTGTGGACGAACGGAAAGATCCATTTAAATCTGCTGTTGCTGCTGCTAAATATTTAAAAAGGTTATATGAGGATTTTGGGGATTGGTACATTGCCATGGCTTGTTATAATGGCGGTACTGTTCGAGTCAAACGTGCAATAAAAAAATTAAAAACCAATGATTTTTTCACAATAGCCAAATCCAAGCAAATTCGAAAAGAAACACGTAATTATGTCCCCGCATTTCTTGCCGCTCTTATTATAGCAAAAGAACCTGAAACTTACGGCTTTAATATAGAACCTCAACCCAGTTTGTTTGAAAATACCAGGATTATTACCGTACCTTCTCCCGTCAGTTTAAAAGAGGTTGCTTCAAAAGCAAATATCTCTTATGAAGAATTACGCTATATGAATCCTGAACTCGTTCGTGATTTTACTCCATTTAATTCCAATACATACTCTCTTCGAGTTCCAACTGCCCTTGATGAAACTTTATTGGCAGATATCAAAAAACTTCCTCCCAATAAAAAATATTTCGATGAAGGTAGTTATACAGTTAAACGGGGAGATAGTCTATATTCCATTGCTAGAAAATTTAATACAACCGTGAATAAAATCAAATCTGCTAACCGGATGCGTACCAATAGGTTGAATCCCGGTAAACGGTTGGTAATCCCCCAATAATTCGTTTTATTTTTTTGTTAATTGAATTTACAGGAATTAGACTGTTATATCGATATTTTGTCCCAAATGAGGAGTCAATTCCTTCATCATTTGTACTAGTTCCAATTGTGTCTGCGCTTCAATATTAATCGATGCTTTAAGCGCTGACATACCTGCGGCTTGATTAATCCCAGCAGAAACATTCGAAACAGTATTATTAATGACGTTAGAAATATCCATACTTTTTTTATCGGATCAAATTAAAAATTCATAAAGTTTTTTTTTAATTATTTTTTTTCGTTGATTCTTTTTTGAAAAACTGATATAACCTTACCTTATCGTTAGGAAAAGTAGATCAAATGATAAGTTTGATTGCACATTTTCTTACAATTAAGGAGTAATGTAATGATAAGTAAAATTAATTCCATTGTTATGAATGGATTGAATGTGATCCCTACTGAAGTAGAAGTCGGTTTTTCCAGGGGAATTCCAGGTATTACTATAGTTGGACTCCCCGATAACGCAGTTAATGAAAGTAAGGAACGTATCCGTTTTTCAATCAAAAATTCAGGTTTTGATTATCCCGTTAGTACGAAGATCGTTATTAATCTTTCTCCCGCTGATGTTCGTAAAGAAGGATCAGCACTAGATTTACCTATTGCTGTAGGGATTTTAAAGAATTCAGCCGGTATGAATAGCACTGTCTTTGATGATTTTCTTTTTTATGGTGAGTTAAATTTGAATGGAGAATTAAAGGCGGTAAAAGGGGTATTAAACGCTGCACTTTTTGCCCGGGAAAGAGGATACAAAGGATTGATTGTTCCCTCCAAAAATGGAAACGAAGCTGCATTTGTAAAAGAAATTGACGTGTTTGCTTTTAATAATTTAAATGAAGTTATCCAATTTATTATGACACCGGAAAAATTTACTCCATCGGTTTATAAGCGCGAAAATTCAGGCAAACGAAAATTTATTACAGATTTTAGTGAAATAAAAGGTCAATATCTTGCCAAACGTATTATGGAAATTGCAGCAGCCGGTTTTCATAATGTGTTAATGGTAGGGCCTCCTGGGTCCGGAAAGTCTATGATATCAAAAGCACTCCCTTCAATATTACCGGATATGACCGATGAGGAAATTCTTGAAACGTCTTTAATATATAGTGCTGCCGGACTATTAAATAACCGGACTAGCATGGTTTTATCCCGGCCTTTTCGTTCTCCTCATCACACTATTTCCGATGTCGGAATCAGTGGTGGCGGAAAGTTTCCTGTTCCCGGAGAAATATCATTGGCTCATAATGGAGTACTATTTTTAGATGAATTGCCTTATTTTAAAAAGTCGGCTCTCGAAGTCCTCAGGCAGCCTCTTGAGGACGGTGAGATTACCATATCGCGCTCGCTTACTTCGTTTACTTTTCCTTCTAAATTTATGTTTGTAGCAGCCATGAATCCTTGTGAAGATTCAATCGGTTCTAAAAACTCGCAATTCTATGCCTGCTCATCACTCCAAAAGAAAAATTATTATTCCAGGATTTCCAAGCCATTGCTTGACAGGATTGATTTACAAATTGAAGTAAAAAAGGTAGATATCGAGGAGATTACTTCGGATGCGAAGGTTGAAACTTCAGCGGATGTAAAGAAAAGAGTCGTAACTGCAAGAAATTTACAGCTTCAACGTTTTAACAATCTTAGAAATAAGATTTTTGCCAATGGTCAGATGTCCAATAAGGAAATAAAAAAATTTTGTGCTTTGGATGTTGAGAGTGAGAAATTTCTTAAAATGGCTGTGGATAAACTCGATCTCAGTGCCAGATGCTATTTTAAAATATTAAAGGTGGCTCGCACGATTGCAGATCTTGCCAGTTTGGAATCTATCAAAAAAAATCATATCCAAGAAGCACTTCAATACCGGACTCTGGATTTATTTAAGTTATAATTATCAATCGTTGCGATTAATTATAGAGGTTTTTTTTATTCATCAGTAGTTGTGTTATTTCAGGTTCAGGTAATGGGGGAGAGAAAAGAAATCCTTGCATTAAATCGCACTGATTGTTAACCAGGAAATCCAATTGCGCTTCTGTTTCAACTCCTTCTGCCAGCGAGTGTATACCTAGATTTTTAGAGAGTCCGATTATAGAACGGGTAATCGCAGCACAGCTCGAATCATGAGGAATCCCTTTAATAAATGTTCTGTCTATTTTGAGCGTATCGATCGGGTATTCACGTATACTATTTAGAGATGAAAAACCCATTCCGAAATCATCTATCGATAATTTAATCCCCAACTTCCTTAAATCTCTTAAGATTCGAATAATTTTTCCACTTTCGCCAAACCCTAAGAGTCCGTTTTCTGTTACCTGGAAATTTATTGCATGAGTTGCAATGCCGGTTTTTTTCAAGAGTTTTTTGACACAAGCAAGGAAATCATTCCTTGAAAATTGGCGTGATGAAATATTGATCGAAATATAGAGAGAATGAATGCCTTGTTCTTTCCATTTCATACTTTGATTGCAGGCCGATTCGATTACCCATTGTCCCAATTCTAAAATTAGGCCTGTTTCCTCTGCTAAAGGTATAAATTCCATCGGAGGAATAAGTCCTGAATCTGATTTTTGCCAACGTACCAATGCTTCAATTCCAATTATATTTCCGGTTTTTAAATTGACTATTGGTTGATAATGTAATATGAAGCGGTTTTCTCGCAAGGAATGCCACAATAAATTTTCAGTTTCCAGTCTCTGTTTTACCTGTAAATCCAACCCTCGGGAAAAAAATACATAATTATTTTTGCCCAGATTCTTAGCATGATACATAGCCAGGTCGGCATTTTTAAGGAGTTCGGTCTGATCCTTTCCATCTGTAGGAAAAATGGTGATTCCAATACTGATTGTACAATACAACTCAAATTCTTCTATTAAAAAAGGTTCTTTAAAAACCCGTAAAATACGCTGTGCAACTACTACAATTTCTTTTGGATCTGAAAGATCCGGTAATAAAACGGTAAATTCATCTCCACCGATTCGAGACGCCGTATCGCCATTACGAATTGATTTTAGAAGTCTTACTGATGCTTCTTTAAGAAGCTTATCTCCCATTAAATGTCCGAGGGTGTCGTTGATATTTTTAAAATTATCCAGATCAAGGAACATAATCCCTAATTTTAATTTATTTCGTTCACTCCGGTGAATTTCCAGCCCAAGACGATCATTGAGCAAATTCCTGTTTGGTAATCCTGTAAGAGAATCGTGATATGCTTGGT
>JAKAGC010000203.1 GCA_021817755.1 Acidobacteriota bacterium
CCCTGAGAAAATATCCCTTAAAATGGGAATACTTGACACAATAGGAAATCCGCGTATGGATTTCCGTTCGGTATCCCTGAGTAATCCGGCCAGCATACTGGTTTCATTATCTCTAAGTTCTATGACAGTGCTAACAGACCGGTTACCCAACGTGGGGGGCATGGTGGTCGTCCCGGGATTGGTTATATAAGTCAATTCGAATTTCATTTCAAGAGTAATCAATCCATCGAGGTGAATCAGAGGTGTCACTTTAATTTTGATCCCGATTTCCTTCATATCATAAGATGTAATGGGTTGTTGATTGAGACCTCCGGTATTATAAGGAACAAATGTAGTCCCGGGAACTGGGATTTTATCGCCCAAAAGTACTTCAGCTTCTCTACGATCAATTATACGCAATTGAGGTCTGGCTTTTATCCGGGAATCGCTGTCATTTTTCAATAATTTATAATTCATAGAGGGAAGAGTCAGAAGATAATCGGACATATCGGTATGGGGTATCATATTCAACCGGATGGTGGATGTGGCATTACTTAAATCGGTGACATTTTCAGGTAAATAGTATTGGGAAACCTGGTAATCGCTGAGTTCAATTCCATACTCTTTAACCCGGCTGCGGTTTACTTCGATTATTTCAATGTCCATGAGTATTTCCCCTCTGGGTTTATCGTGAGCTCTAATAATACGTTCCGCTAACTTTATTTCACCGGGAGTGCCTCTCATGATAATACTTCTGGTTTCCTTATTCACAATAGCTTGTTTCGCACCGAGTAGTTGTGAAATAATTTTTTGGATATCCTCGGGGTCAGTATGCATAAGAAAGTAGGATTTTACCATCAACTCTTCATGTTCTTTTCTTTTATTTTGAATGTCTGGAATAATAAGAACCGTTTTTTCATCGATTACTTTATAGAAGAGAGTTGCTTGAATCATCAGTCGGTCAAGAGCTTCCATAAAATCAACATTTTCCATTTCTACTTCCATACGCCGGCTCTTAAATGCTTCATCATACAAAAACGTAATCCCACTGGATTTCTGTAATGCTTTGAATATTTGTTTGAGATCACCGCTTTGAAATTTCAGGTTATATGGCTTTTTTTTGTAATCGATGCTTTTGGATAAAATCTTTTTTTCCATGGCTTCCTGTTCATTAATTTGGTCCGAATTGAATTTTTCCCTTTCACTTTCATCCCATTTTTTCATTTGCTTAAGAAGTTGGAATTTTTGTTGCCGTGCCCGGTTGTTATCCGGGTTAAATTCCAAGGACTTTTCAAATTCCATCAAAGCGGCACGAAATTGTTTTAAATCCAGGAACCGTTGCCCTTTCTCCAGATGGTCATTGGAAGCAGAAATCAATGCATTCCCGAGGGAAATCCTGTATTCGACATTATCGGGCTTTTCGCGAACTGCTTTCAAAAAATGATCTGCTGCTTGATCCCAATTTTTACTTTGATATGCTTCCCGCCCAAGTTTAACTTCCCGCTTCAATGAACAGGAGAAAAAACCAGTCATCATGATAAGGAATAACGGAAAATAACGTAGTTTAAGAAAATGATATGATGGATTTTTGTATTTCATCGATTATTTCACCGTAACGGTTAAATATGTGTTGGTTTGATTCCCACCATTATCTGTGACAATTAAGATAACTTTATAGGAACCGGCCAATGCAAAACTATGCGTGATGGTTGAGTACTCCGCTCCATTTACTGCGGTTGAACCATCACCAAAATTCCACTTATAATCGGTAATGTACCCATCCGTATCTTTCGAGGAAGTAGCATCGAAAAAAACATCCTGGCCGGCTGTGGGCTCGGAAGGGGTATATGTAAATGATGCGGTGGGGTAACTGTCGCTGGATATTCTTACAGATTTATTGAGCGTAGTTTCATTACCGTCATTATCCCTGACCACCAATGTTATAATAAAACTCCCTGAATTACTATACGCATGCGATGAGGTAACACCAGTTCCGGATCCGCCATCACCATAATCCCACCTGTATTCCGTTATGGTTCCATCCGAATCATAAGACGCAGAAGCGTTCATGTAGACGGTTTGCCCAACAATAGGAGCAGTTGGAGAATAATCGAAAGAAGCAACGGGTTTCTGTCCGGCAGATACAACCACGGATTTGGTTTTAGTGCTGCTGTTACCACTATTATCCGTTACTCTCAACGTAACTGCATATGTTCCGATCTGGGAAAATTTGTGTGTTATCAATTTCCCGTGTCCCGTTTTGGTGTCGTTGAAATCCCAATCATAAGACGAAATTGTCCCATCCGGGTCAGTGGAATCGGAAGCATCAAATACAACATCTTCGTTAACGTTGGGGGAAGGAGGTGAAAATACAAATTCAGCAGTAGGAGACTCGTTATCTCCAACTGTTATCGAAACTTCTTTTGTTCCCTGAGCGCCTTTATTATCTTTGACTACCAAAACAACGTGGTATTTATTGGCATTTTTATATGAATGAGAAATAGTTTGACCGGTTCCGGCAGTACCATCTCCAAAATCCCATAGATAGGATTCAATGGTCCCATCCGTATCGGAAGATTGCGCGGCATTAAAAAATATTTTTTCATTAATTTTAGGAGACTCGGGGGAATAAACAAAACTTGCCGTAGGTGCATCATTATCTTCGACAGTAACATCAACAGTTGCAGTCAGATCACCTGCCATAGCAGTTACACGAGTTGTAACACTAGTTTTTAAAGTATCCTGAGCTGAACCGTCAGTACCAGTGTAAATCGGAACTCCTTTACTGCTTAACTCGCCTGCATTGGAAGATAAAACAACGGCAATATTGGAAAGGGGATTATTTAATTTATCATAAGTCAATACCCGAATCGTCGAAGTACCTCCTCCCGGAGAAAGAGAAGCGGGATTCGCCATTAAAATAATAGAATAAAGAGCTGATGTACCAATAGTAATCGTTATCGTTTCCGGGTTTGTTTTCGCATTCCCTGAAATTACTCGAATAGTCGCAACACCGGAACGATTATCATTGCTTTTAAATATTGCTTCTGCAACTCCCCCTTGTATTTCTTTTTCAGATTCAATCGATCCTATATCTGTAGAAAAATAAATCTCTGTTCCATCAGGAAGTAATCCACCTGTAGATTTATATCCGGTAACTTTTACAATAGCTTCCCCACCTACTGGGATTTGAGAAGGAACAACCACTACATTCAAAGTAGCACTATCAGGTGCAACCAATACTCCCGGTTTACAAGAATGAAATAATAAAAACAGCCCCAAAAGAATCGAGAATAATTCTCCAGTCCTCTTATTAATGGTAACCTCCACGTGTGAAGCAATTCCCTTCACAGTTTTAAAAAATTTCTATATTTCTTTTCTTCCTTTGAGATTTGGTTTTTCTACTTTTGTATCCTTTAATTTGCGAACACCTCTTCATTAAACCTGTAGATTTTAATACAACAGTAATAATTTTGTCAAGAGGAAAAACATTTTTTTCTTTAAAAAAAAGTAAGAATTAGAGGCAACGCATTCTTTCCGCTTCAATTATTTTCAGGAAACTAATGAAAAAAAACAAACAATAAAAAATTTCAAATTTTTTACCTGTAAATATTTCATATTCAAGATTTACAAAAAATAAGGAATCACATTTTTTTTACTTGTATGTTAATTATGACATGCGGTTTCATAAAGAACTACGAAAAAATCTTCTCTGTATAAGAAACAACTAAGGAAAAAATCCATTCTGATTTGAAAACTAAATGATGGATTGACTTTTCTTTAAAAATAGGTTAATTAATAGTGATGAGAAACGAAAACAATTATAAAACCTGGAACCCAGGGGGCTTGCAATGGGTTTTCCACAACAGGAGGAAAAATGAATTTTAAAAATATGAAATGGCTTGCAGTTCTCTTTTTAGTCGGATTTATTCCCTTCCTGATCTTACTTAATGCTCATCAAGAACCAATAGCACCTAAACCACCTATCCCTTGTCTACCAACACAAACTGAATCAATCCCTAATATTCCCCATATATCCGATATCCATTTTAATCCGTTCTATGACGCTACACTTGTAGAAAATCTCATCAAATCCAACGCTGAGCAATGGGAATCAATATTCCAGACTTCCAAAATAAATACCCTGGGAACCCTGAATGAAAGTGAAACAAATTACCTTTTATTAATTTCAGCTCTCAACAACCTGTCAGAAGCGGCAAATAAACCGGATTTTGTCATTTTTACGGGGGATTTCCTGGCTCATGATTTCGATGAAAAATTCGCCAACTATTCAAAACCGGGTGATAATTACTCGGATTTCGTCATAAAAACCATGAATTTCATGACACTAATGTTTAAAAAATTCTTTCCCGATACACCTGTTTATTTCTGCTTAGGGAATAATGATTCTGATACAGGCGATTATGAAATTGTCCCTGATGGTACTTTTCTAAAAGGAACTACGCCAATTCTATCGGCAAACATGATTAAAGATGATGACGATCGAAAAACATTCGAAGCCACCTATCCGGCCGGTGGATATTTCATTCTTTCTCCTCGCGGTAATGAAAATACTCGTATAATTAGTCTAAACAGTAATTTTTTCTCTGTAAAATATATAGCAGCCCCGGGTACTGATCCTGGAACACAAGAATTGGATTGGTTAGAAAAAACCCTCGCATCATTACAAATTGAAAATAAAAAAGTTTGGATAATTCTCCATATCCCGCCTGGCGCAAATGTGTACAGCACTATTAGCAAAAAATCATATGTCCCGATGTGGATGACTAAATACAATGACCACTTTATAACCATCATGATGAAATACAGGAATATTATTAATGCAGGATTTGCAGGTCATACCCATATGGACGATTTCCGCCTCTTACAGCAAACTACTGAACCTCATGGTGTTACTTTTTTTAAAATAGGCCCTGCAATTAGTCCTGAATTCGGTAACAACCCGGCATTCGAATGGCTTTCATACAATCGGAAAGAGTTTTCTTTGGGAGGATATTATGTTTACTATATAGACATTGCATCCAATAATACACCCACATCTCCATGGAAATTTGAATACAATTTCAATAAAACATACGATCAACCCTATTTTACTGCTTCTTCCATTTTAACTGTATATAACTCAATTCTTGCAAACCCTACATTTAAAAATTCCTACATGGTTTATTACAATGTAAGTAGTAAAGGCGATGGGAGTCTGAATGATTCCAACTTTAAAGCCTATTGGTGCGGTATAGGCTGCTGGACCGAAGATGATTTCACTAAATGCAACGGGAATTAATTCTAAATAATCCATTCATGAAACCATAATATGTTGCTTTTTTGAATCCAGGGACTCGTTTTGAAAAACCCGTCCCTGGACCCTGACAAAACTTGTATTAAAATATAATATAAATATATTACCAAATACCACATATATTGTACTTATCCTTAAGATAAAAAGATTTTTGCACGAAATTTAGGATTGACTTAAAACTGAAAATAAGTAAAAATTTATTTAATCAATTTACTAGCCAAATAATGATACGATAAAGGAGTAACATGAGTAAACGGATGGCTCTATTGGTTGGGATTAATGAATACACCGAAAATTCACATTTAAAAACTTTGAATTTCGCTGAAAAAGATGTTGAACTTATGGATCAAACTTTAAAAGAATATTGTGATTTTTCTCTTGTTAAACCAATAACCGGAAAAGAAGCCCAATTCCCGACTATTAGGGATGAATTAGAAACTTTTTATAATGAAGATGATCTCGATCTTTTCTTATTCTATTTCAGCGGACATGGTGAATTTATAACATCAGAAAAGATGCATTGCTTACACTGTTTCAAATCACAAGCCGGATTCCACGATATGGCGATAAATTTAAGAGAATGGTCGCGTCGATTAATAGAAAATATTAAAGCAAAAAGTATTCTAATAATCGCCGATGCCTGTAGAAACAGTCTTTATTCAGATGATTATGGTATAAAATCAGCGTATGAAGGATTGAATCAAAGCGTAATACCAATGATGAAAGATTTTAGCGGATATATTGGTAAAAATTACAATGCCCACTCAAAAGCCCTATTCACTTTTCTTAGTTGTGGTACTCACCAAGTCAGTTTCGAAGACTCCAACTTGAAACATGGAATTTTCACCTATTCACTCGCCAATGAATTAAAAAAAAATGGGGGCCGTTTAAACATTGGAGATTTAAGTGAGGAAATAAGACGCGATACAATTGAACATTGTAAACAGAATAATTATACTCCTACACAAAAACCGGAACTAATAGAACCTCTTACTAATTCTAAAATCTTCCTCGGGATCAATTCTCCTGAAAACAGAAAACCGGAAAACCCGAAACTCCCGGATGAAGATGCAATATTAGGAAAAGCAGTTTCTGATATCAAAAATACAGAGCCCTCTCCTTACGGTACCCGAGGACAGTTCCGTAGATACCAAATGGGATCGATTTATTATATCGAAAGGCCTGGGAATCCATTATTGAATTCGGCTATAATAAAAACCGGAGGTTCATTCAGTATTAACGATTTTCCTCCTTTTAATATTTTTTTTGATCTAATTAATACCACTAAATCTAATCTTGGTTTTCCTATTTCCGAAATTAATAAAGCCTGGGATAGCTGCCAACAAATGTGGAGTTCTCATGGTTATATACAATTTTTTGAAGGAGGAAATTTATATTTCTGTGAACGATATGGTGTTCACAGTCTGCGGGAAGGAAAAATTAGAGAATTATTCAGAATTTCTGAAAAAAAAATAATGTCTAAAAATCAGCAGAATGTAACAGGTGGTGAATTCGGTTTCCCTATCAGCGAATCCCAGGAAATAGTGTCCCATTCCGGGGCTAAAGGAATTATGCAACGTTTCGAATTCGGTACAATTATTGAATGGGCCGGGAAGGCATATGGGATTATTAAAGGATTCCATGACCTATACCAATCCATGGGGGAATGGAGAAGTCAACTGGGGTTCCCTCTAAGTGATGAAAAAGATTTCAAATCCAAAATT
>JAKAGC010000204.1 GCA_021817755.1 Acidobacteriota bacterium
AGATATAGAAGCAGCCAGAAACTTTCGGGAGGCTGCGGCGGAAATGGGAGTGGAGCGGATTATCTATCTTGGAGGGCTGGGGGATGTGCGCTCCAAATTATCGGCTCATCTGAGGAGCCGAAGTCAAGTCGGAGAGGAATTGGCAGTGGGACCTGTCCCTGCAACTGTTTTACGTGCTGCGGTAATTATCGGTTCCGGTTCGGCGTCATATGAAATTTTGAAACATCTTGTAAAGAAATTTCCTGTGATTCTTTCTCCCAAATGGGCAAGAACCCGGTGTCAACCTATCGCCATCCGGGATGTTATTAAATACCTGGTAGGTGCATTGGAATCGGAAGCAACTAAAGGGAAGTTTTATGATATTGGGGGAAGGGAGATACTGGATTACCAGCGGATGATGAAAACGATAGCTGAGTTATTGGGGAAAAAACGGTGGTTTTTCCCCGTACCTGTTTCTGCAACCCGTTTTTTTAGCTATTCGTTAAGTTTTTTTACTCCGGTACCGGCACGTATTACGATGTGTTTAATGGGAGGGTGTGAAAACGAGGTGGTCTGTCAAAATCGGGATATTGTATCGATTCTGCCTATATCACAATTGGCATTCAGAGAAGCGGTAATTCGTGCAATGACTAGGGAAGAGCAGGATCGTATTCATACACGGTGGTCAGATGCATATCCTCCAGCTTATGAACTGGCGATGAAATTAAGCGATTTAAAGTCGCCGCCGGAGTATACGACACATTATGCAATCGATACAGAGAAAGATAAAATAGCACTATTTGAAGAAGTTTGTCGAATAGGTGGAAAACGGGGATGGTTTAATAGTAATTTCCTTTGGAAAATGCGAGGAATACTTGATCGTATTTTAATGGGAGTGGGAACATCTAGGGGAAGACGAAGTAATAATTCTCTCCGGGTGAATGATGTGATCGATTTCTGGAGAGTGGAAGCTATGGAACAGGGGAAAATGCTTCTATTGCGTGCAGAAATGAAATTACCGGGTAAAGCCTGGTTGCGTTTTAATATTGAAGAAAAAGAAAATAAAAATAGCTTGAGTGTTTCTGCTTTTTTTTCTACAAAATCGATCTGGGGTAGGCTTTACTGGTATAATTTTCTTCCTTTTCATCATTTTATCTTTCTCGACTTACTTCATCAGATTGAGAAACGAAGTTAGTATGGTTTGTTTTTCTTTAAAAATCTAACCATTATTACCTTTTTCTCATTCAGTGAAACCGTTTTATAATTAAGTTTTTTTCCGTTCTATTTATATAACCGGAAAATTTTTATTTAACCCATTCGGTCAAGGCAATTACATAATTGTTGTTTTATTTTTACCTTTTTGATTATCCGGTACTATAAGGCTTAGGAACCCTTTCAAGATAGGGTTCCTAATTATGAATGCACTATTTTTCGGTAATTAGCCGGAATCCGGTGTATTGGGGTAGGGGAGTTTCTTCTTTTTTTTGATCTACGGGTAAAACGGCACATCCGCCCATGGGTTTACCTTTGCCGTCTTTTAGTGTGACCCATTCGGATGCATTGCCTCCAAGATCATATGCTGTTGTATCATTCTCGGATTCAAGTGAGAAGCTTCCTACGGGTTTCAAAAGTATAGGTTGATCTCCGTAAATTTTTAATTCTTGAAGTAATCCAATAAAATCATCGGGTGACACTTCGTACCCTGCCCAATAATCAAGGGTATTACCTGTGGGTTTTTTATAAAGAGTCTTTGCTTCTTCTTCCGAAGGGAGTTTAAAGGTTTTCCCAGTCGTTTTTGTTAACCATGCGGCGTATTCGATGGCTCTTTCAAAGGAAATCCCCGTGATAGGATAATTTCCAGTAAGAGGATTATAGGAATAATTTTTGTCAAAATAGGCCCATTGAGTACGGGTGATTTCGAAACGCGTGACATTTAACTTTTCATATTCTACGATTTCAGGGACCAGGATGTCACTAGTCATAATACCGTATAAACCATTTGATTGAGCAAAAGTGTTAACTTTCTTGAGTGATTCGAGTGGGCTTTTAGGTTTAATGGATTGGTTTTGGGGTTGGTATGTATTAAAAAGATATTTTTCGAACCAAGCAATTTCTTCTGTGAGTTTTCTTCGGATATGGGATACTTTACGGGGTACGTGAGCTTCGCCTGGGAAAGAAATAAAACGAACTGGAGTCTTGCCAATTACCTGAAGGGCTCGATAGTATTCCCAACCCTGGCTGTAAGGAACAGCACGGTCTTTATCGCCATGAAAAATGATTGTGGGAGTGGTCACTTTTTCCATTTGAAAAAGCGGAGATTTTTCAATATAGGTTTCTTTCTTTTGCCAGGGAGGACCTTCGAGATAATAATTGTCAAATGCGACGCCGAATTCGCAGTTACCGTAATCACTGGTCCAGTTAACATCACCTGCAAAATTTGATGATACTTTGTAGCGAGAAGAATTTAAGGTAAGCGCTGTACCGAGTATTGAGCCATTTGAGTGTCCGATAATTCCAAGTTTGTCTTTATCTGCTTTTCCTTCAGCGATAAGCATATCAACTCCTGCTTCGATATCCGGAACTTCATATTCATAATAATGTCCCTGAATAGATTCACCGAAGTTAATTCCATAATTTGCGCTGCCGTGGTAATTAATCTTAAGGACAAAAACTCCTCGTTCGCACCACATATGATCAGGGTAGAGCCAGGAGGATTCGAATAAGTCCATATCGGCATCATTTGGCCCACCATGAATCATTACGATCAGAGGATATTTTTTTCCTGCTTCATAATGAATAGGATAAAAGAGAATGCCTTCGACCTTTTCATTTTTAGCCCCTGTCCATGTACGAACTTCGCTTTTTGTCAGAGGTCTTTCAAATAAAGAAGAGTTTGTTTTTATGATTTCTCGCTGTTTAACAAATGTGTTTCCTTTGATATCAGCCAGGAAATAACGGGAAGGAGTTGATGCATCGGAAATTTCATAAACCATTATATTTCCATTATCGGAGATTTGATACAAAGGCATATGTTCATTCTCTTTGTTTTCAATCCAGGAACGTTTCCAGGTGTTTCCGTTCTTCATAAACAGAGCATGTTTAAAATGAGTGCCATCTGCTAATTTTATCCAGAATCCGCCTTTTACAGGTTGAATTATAGATCCATATTTAAAAGCATAACGGTCCCAATCAAGGTTTACTTCTATTGAGGATTGGTTAGCGAGATTGTAATAAAATACCTTTGCTACTGAAGCCATGGTATAGATCGGGTGTGTGCAATATTCAACAGTGAAGTAAAATCCGGTGTTCTCTTTATCCCAGAAGAACCGTCCGTCGGGTCGGGGGAGATGATTAGTTAGAATTTCTTTACTTTCTTTTTTATCGAGATTCAGCAGGAAGTAACGGGGAGGGATGAGTTGATCCTGTCCAAATCGGACACTCATATCAACTTTATAAATGATTTGTTTTTTATCATCGGAAATCCAAAAATCGGATACGGGTTTGGTACTGGTAGTAAGTCGTGCAATTTCTCCTGAATCAATATTTTTAAGAAAAAGTTGTTTCATTTCCGGGTATTCTTCGTCTTCCGCAACAATGGAAGTGTCTTTACGCTCTTCGATGGTTTTTTCTCTAAGCGTAGGCGTTTCGGATGCCAGATAGAGAAGGTGATTTTTATCTATCCATCCATATTTATCCACACCTTTTTCCTCCGAAGTAACAGGGAAAGGTTCTCCGCCTTCTAGTTGCATAACCCACACATTCTCAGGCTTCGTTTCTTTGAAGGTCCTTCCTGTTTTATAACTGATTCGATGGGAACCGGGAACCCATTGAATAGAAGAATAGGTGTCATTTCCACGGGTTAAGCGAATATCGTCTCCCTTTTTATCAAGGGGAGTTAATGAGATTTCCTGATAGCGTGATAATTGTTCCTTATCCCAATGATTAATTGTCCATGCCAGCCATTTTCCGTCTGGGGAGATAATCATTTCGTCAATATCTTCAGGCATCGCGTAATCGTCTATTTGCCATTTATAATCTGTTTTTGCAATAGGAGTTTCGGTTGCCTGGATGGTTGTGGGAATAAAAATAATTAGTATTGCGATATAAAATAAAACAGAACGTGTGAAGGGCGAATTGAACCTGTTACCTGTGTTATTCATGGTTATTTTTCTCCTTTTTTTCCGATTTCGATTTATTTTTTATTTCTCGTGCCCGACCATAGTAGATGGCTGCTTTTTTTTGATTTTTCATGATTAGATAGGTTGATCCGAGCAGCTCATTTATTTCTGCCGAGTTTTCATAATTTAGTAGTTTTTCTAGCCAGGTTACGGCTTTTGAATAGGTTTTTGTACCAATGGCAGAATTGGCGAGCATAACAAGTATGGGGTATTCTTTATTTATTTCCTCACGGTCAAGTAGTTCAAGAACTTTTGTATAGTTTTCCTTCAGATAATAGGCGCGAGCAATAACCGGTATTGCTTCAGGCTTCCATCTATCCGTGGGAACCTGTTCAAAGCAGCGGATGGCTTCATCGGTTTTTCCCAGTGCCAGATATTGCTGCCCTCTGATAAAGGAATAATTTAAGATTGCAGTAGGGGGTTCGGGATGTTCCATTCCAAAGGGGCGTTTTATATCAATGTAGAAAGGTAATAGATGAATAGGAGTGGAAATGATTTGTCCTGTGGTTGGATTTTTTATTAATAGGGAATAATTTCCATCTTTTATACCGGAAAGAGTTTTTTTTAATATATAGTACTGGTCGTTTGAGTTCAGAGCTGGTGTAGGAAAAGGTACAATTTCCACTGGATAAATGATTGATTTATCATCGTTTTTCTCCAACTGTACGATTGGGGGAGTGCCGGCTTGAATGATTCCCTCAAGAGTATCTTTTTGGTTGAATAAGAACCGGGGATCGGTTGAAATTCGGATTTGATCTGCTGTAAAAGGCATATAATTCCCGGATGGATCTTCTTTTTGTTGAAATCCTATTATTGCTGTGATATTGGATGGTGAAATAGAAATTGATTGTTCGTAGGTAAAAAATTCATCAGTGGTTTTATTCATATAGGTGAGGGTTACTTTAAATTCGCCATCGATAATGGGGGTAAAATGACGGAATACAATCCGTTGATCTGCGATGCGTTGTTTTTTCTTGATGTCGACTTCAAGGTGCACTGGTTTGGAGTCTTGAAATACGATAGAGCCTGTTGTTGTTTCGATACTTAGTAATAATAATACATCGGCTTCGTATAGAGTGGGTGCAGTTTGTTTAAAGTGGAGGGTATCCGGTAATAGTGCATAATGGATAAATGGGATCCCTTTTATGCGAGTAACAGATATGTAACCGTAACCGCGGATGATATTAGTTGATTGGTCTACTTGTACTGAACCTGCAAGTTTGACGAAATCTCTAACGTAACCTGCTTCGGCTTCTCTTTCAGGTAAGGAATAGACATTATTCAATATGAAATTAGAAGAACTGAGGGACATGGAAGCGGTGGGGTCTCCTTCTCCGGGAATAATAGAGAGAGAGGCGCTTGCGAGGGCAGTGGAATTATATTTTATTTGCTTATAAGCCTGAAGATTATTCTTAATATCATCGTATAACTGAGGAGCGAGTAAATCTCGTGGGCTGTTTATTCCCGGATGGTACAATTGAAAATCCCCGACATCATGGGGTTTAAAGAAAACAAAATACATAAAAGGAGGAAGCCCTGGTCTCTCTTTGGTTTCATAAGACCATAACTGACATTCCACAAGAGATTGGTGACCGACGAAATCGGTTTTCTCGTCGGGTTTGCCAAGAAGAATATAAATTCGTCCGCGGTCTGAGTCCACGCCATTTAAGAAATTTTCTGCATAGGCCCGACGTTGGTAGTATTCCGTCTGAAATTCATTACCAGGGGTTTCCGGATTAGTATCCCGAGCTTTCCAGAAAAGCTCCTTAAATCGTCCTCGGTCTTCTTCTGTTTTTATTTTTTTAGCAACGGTAGATTCTAATGATGTCATTATCGGTGCTACTTCTTTTAGCCAGACATTCCATGGGTCTTTTGAAGCGGCTTTAAGATGGAAAGAAAGGAAACTATCAATAGTAATGATTATGAGAAGGAAGAAAATCATTTTTGGTAGGGTGGGAATTTTTTCTTGAGTTCGGTTCATTGTTTTAATCCCATTGTTTTTTTTTGATGAGGTCTCTTTTTATACTTTCTCCTTTAGAAAAAAAAGTGTTTGATTTAATTTTTTCCCCTTTTCCTGAATATATATCCGAGAGGATGTAATAACCCAGGACGGTATATTTATTTAAAGGTTTCAATTCGGTGCCTTTCATGCATAATTGAATTGCTTCATCAAGATTTTCTTTCCGGTCGAGATAATATTTTGCTATCATAAAATAAGGTATATTGAAACGGGGATTATTTTCCATTGCCGCCTTGTAAAAACGAATCGCTTCTTGTGATTGTCCGGTTTTTCTCAAATCTTCTGCCAGGTTGTAAGCCGATTTATAATCTTTTGGATGGTGATTCAATTCTATTTTATAGTATTCGATAGCCTTTTGAGTATTTCCTTCACCCTCTTCCACCTGTGCCATATTATAATGGAGCCCGCGGAGGTACGGATTAATCTTATATGCGCTATCCATAAAGGAGTGGGCTTCTTTATAGTTTTTACGCGCAATGTGAATCGCTGCAATCCGGTTGAGTGCAGTTGGATTGGTTTTTTCTACGCTGAGTGAATGGTTTAGAATTTCTTGGGCTTTATCATATTCCCCTGTTAAAAAATAGAGGTTCCCCAATTCATTTAATAATGTATGGTCATTGGGAAAGATTTTTAAGAAGCGTTGCGCTTCTTCAATTCCCTTATCAAAGCGCCCGAGCCGTTCCAGCGTACCGGTGATATTCAACATGGCTGCATTATAATCCGGCTTCTGCCTTAGAACTTCGTAAAAACAAGCGGGAGCTTCTTCATGCTTTTGAACTTTTGACTAGGCGTTTCCCAATTGCAGAATTCCATCTACCAGTGAAGGCTCATCCA
>JAKAGC010000205.1 GCA_021817755.1 Acidobacteriota bacterium
ATATACCGAATGTAGTCATCCTGTTTCGCCTTATTCACTTGAGGTCGCTTACCGGGGTGAAGTCCGAAGCAAACTTACCATGGTTCTTCGGCCTATCGAAGCACCCTTATCCGATTCGTCTACTCTTTTATTAAAAGAAAATGGCGTATATATGATTATCGGTGGATTCGGAGGTATGGGATTCTCAATCGCAAGATATCTTGCCGAAAATTACCGTGCCTCTCTCCTGTTACTTGCACGTTCTCCTTTTCCACCTGAAGAGGAATGGGATGAATGGATTCAAAATCACGATGAAAATGATGAGAATTCAAAACGAATAAAGCAACTCCGCGATTTCCAAGCCAAAGGGGCCCAAGTTATGGTGTACAAAGCGGATGTTGTCGACTCCACATCCGTGCATCTGGCAGTACAGCGAGCGGAAAAACGGTTCGGACCCATTAATGGTGTTATTCATACTGCAGGTGTCATCGATTACGGCGGTATTATCCAGAGACGAAACCGTGATGTTACGGAACGTTATATCAATTCGAAAGTTCGCGGAACACTGGTTCTCGATCATATATTCAGAAATAAAAACCTTGACTTCCTCGCCCTATTTTCCTCTGTAGGGGATGTCCTGTTTAAGAATAAATTCGGCCAGGTTAGTTATAATGCTGCTAATCAGTTCATGGAATCCTTTAGTGAATACAAGAATGCCCAAAAAGATAATAAAACCCATACCTTTGCCATCAACTGGTGCGACTGGCTCGAAGTCGGTATGTCTATGCGATCCATGCAAGATTATCATAAATCAGATAGCAAAGATGGAAAGGAAGTCGATTACGGTTCATATCTATTCGGAGCCATTCCCCCGAAAGAAGGAGTCGAGGCATTTGTTCGAATTCTTAACTCCCATGTTCCCAGGGTTACGATATCCATTTATGATCTTGGCGTACTTCTTGAGAATCAGGCCAACCCGTCATCAGGTCAACCGAAAGTCTACGGCGGCGGTGGAGGAAAGGCAGGATTCGGACATCTGAGGCCTCGCCCTAATCTCGATACGCCTTATGTCGAACCTACCCAAAAACTTGAACAAGACCTTGTGGATATATGGAAACGTTTCTTCGGATTCGATAAAATCGGTATTCTCGATGATTTCTATGCCCTTGGCGGCGATTCTCTCAAAATGCTTACCATTACCAACTATATCAAGAAAGAGTTGAATTATAACTTATCTCTCGGTAATATGATGATGTATCCCAATATCAAAGAACTCGCGGCAGGTATCCAGGAATTGAACCTTTTTGAAAAACTCGAATGTGTCGTTCGCTTAAATCGCGGGAAGAATCAACGGAACATCTTTATCCTTCATCCCATGCATGGATTAATTTATCCTTACAAAGAATTGGCACGGTTGTTGGAAAATGATTTTAATGTTTTCGGTATCCAGGCTCGCGGTATCATGCGGCGATCTCCTTTTCCAAAAACCATGGAGATGCTGGTTATCGATTATATCCACCAGATCAAGCAGATTCAACCCGAGGGCCCTTACATTATCGCCGGGTACTGTTTCGGTGATATGGCCGGTTATAACCTGGTACGAATGCTCGAAGATCTCGGAGATACCGTTGAAACCATGATAATGATCGATGAACCCGCTTTTCTTCCCGACGATATCCTCGAATTCCACAGACGAAAGGAACGGATGAACCGGTTCAAAAAATCATTAAAAAAAGCCATTCCGTTTAGAAATAAAAAAGAAGAAAATTCTGTACATGAGTTCTACAATCAAACCGTTGAAGAGATTCAAAAGAGTCTTCCGGATTCAAAAAATCAAACGGAAATAACGGCTGATGAAGCACAAGAACTAAAAGCTGCCGCCAATATAAAAATTCAAACAATGTTTAATAAGTATGCACAGGGGCCGCGCCATTTAAAAATTAGAGGAATCATCAATGCCCCAATACTCGATATCAGCGCCATAGATAGCCTATTCCATGTTCATATTGAATCTGTAAGGAAGATGACATTTGATAAAGTTTTTCTCCACGAAATCCCCGGCGACCATGCCAGTATATTTGAATCACCATACGTAGAAAAAATGGCGGAAATTATAATAAATCACTTTAAAACCCAGAAGGAGGTACAATGACCCCGAAATACCGTCCAGTAATATTCGTATCCATTCTCCTATTGTTTTTAATCACCCAATTCGCGCCGCAAATCCATGCACGCGACGATCAGGCCCGCTTCTCTTATTCCGATATGGAAAAAGAAGTGCTCCAAATGATGGAGAAAGGAAATATCCCCGGTTTGACCGTGGTTATCGTCAAAGATTCTCAAATCTATATTAAAGGATTTGGCTATGCCGATAAGGATAAAAAGAAACCTGTTACCCAGGAAACCCTCTTTGAATTGGCTTCCTGTAGTAAAGCGTATACAGCACTTGCCGCTTTAAACCTTGAAAAAGAAGGTAAACTCCGTCTCGATGAACCCGTTTCCACTTATTTACCCGGGTTTTATCTACTATATAAAGGAAAGAAATACGCACCCACTATTCGTCAATTCCTTCATCAAACTTCCGGGATGCCTTTCAACACCGTTTCCCGTATTCCTATTTCAGATGCCCCCGATGCCTTACAGAAGACCGTAAAGAATCTAATTGGAATAACCCTTGATTTCATGCCCGGTGAAAAATTCCGGTATGCTACTGTCAATTACGATGTTGTCGGAGCCGTTATTGAAAAAGTATCCGGCCTCTCCTATGAAGACTATATGCAAAAAAACATCCTTACTCCCCTTGGATTGAATGATACGTTTGTTGGGGCTACCATCACAGATCCGGTTCGAAAGGAAAATAAAGCCATTGGTTATAAAATAGGGTTTCTTGCTCCACGGCTTTATCAACCCCCTATATATCGTGGAAACAACCCGGCAGGCTATATGACCAGTGATGGTAAGGATATCGCCCGTTGGCTTCAACTTCAGCTTGGAATTATTCAAACCCCCTTACAGCCTCTCATTGAAGCCACACAAGTACCCGATAATAGCGTACTTCCAGAAGGCGCACATCTGACTTATTACGGTATGGGATGGTTCTATTATTTAAATAAAAAAGCCGCTATGGAGCACAGCGGAGAAAACCCCAATTATACATCATATATTGCTTTTAAACCCGAGGAAAAAACCGGTATTGCAATTCTCGCCAACTCGAACAGCTCCACAACTAAGTTTATTGGAAATTATGTCTTGAATATTGCACGTGGAAAGGGACCACTCGCTGTAGAAATCGTACCCGATGGTATCGATAAATTCTGTTCTTTTGTATCTCTTTCTCTTGCTATATACCTCTTTATTACCCTGATTTTTTATATATCGGTTTTTTATGGACTCGCCAAAGGCAGCCGTTCCTTTGAACCTATTACTCCAAAAAAAGTAATTCGTTGGGTTTTTTCATTAATAGCCTTTATACCTGTTGCCATTGGAATTTATCTATTCCCCAATACCCTTGCCAATGTACCTATGGAAACAGCGGTCGTTTGGGCTCCTTCCAGCTTGCAAGTTGCAGTGTTCCTGCTTTATGTTACACTTGTAGCCGGTTTTATCGGCTTGTTTCTCTCCACTTTGTTCCCTCATAAAAGCAAATACAAAAGATCTCTTCCCATGCTTGTCCTCTTTTCCATGATTACCGGTGCTGCCAATGCTGTTGTTATATTTCTTGTTACCAATGCCTTGTTCAGTAAAATTGACCTTATTTACCAGGTCTACAATTTTGCACTCGCATTCATGATTTATATATTCGGACGAAAATTTCTACAAACCCGACTTGTTCGATTAACCTTCAATCTTGTTTATGATTTCAGGATGTCCCTTATCGAGAAGATTTTTTATACTTCTTACCAGCGATTTGAAAAACTCAATCGAGGACGCGTTTTTGCAACCCTTAATGACGATACTGACCGAATCAGTGGCGCAGCCAATGTCCTTGTTGGGTTGATAACCAGTATCGTAACGTTTCTCGGTGCATTTATCTTTCTCACTACCATTGCATTCTGGGCCACAATGGCTACCCTTCTGGTCGTAGGCTTAATCGCACTGCTTTATTATGTAGTCAGTCAGAATGCCAGGGTTTTCTTTGAAGAAGTCCGTGATACACGAAATGTGTATATGGGCCTTCTCAATGGGATGCTCGACGGTTTTAAAGAACTCAGTATGCAATATAGAAAAAAAATGGAGTTCAAAGATGAAGTGGGAAATGTTTGTGAGGAATTCAGTCATAAAGCTTCCGTTGCACATATCAAATTCATTAATGCTTTCTTAATCGGCGAATCCATGCTTGTTGTAGTACTGGGTTGCCTTGGGTTTGGAATTCCCCGTTTATTCCCAAATTTAACCATCCAGACTGTAATGAGTTTTATCATGGTTCTCCTATATATGATCGGTCCTATCACTGCCATACTCCATGCTATTCCACAACTCATGCAAATGCGAATCGCATGGGGCCGTATCCAGGATTTCATTAAAGATGTTCCTGCCAATATGAAACCGGAAGACCTAGAAAAGCTTGAAATGAATCCTGCACTTCAAAGTAATATTGTCGCCCGTGACCTTGAATTTCAGTACGAGGCACCGGATGAAGAGAGACCCTTTTCCATTGGTCCCATTGATTTCGAAGCCCGGAAAGGTGAAGTTATTTTTATTATCGGTGGAAATGGAAGTGGAAAAACGACTCTTGCCAAACTCCTTGCAGGCCTTTATCTACCTGATAAAGGAACGATTAAGGTCGATGGAAAGGATATTGGCAGTTATCAATTAAGTGAGTATTTTTCTTCTGTTTTTAGTGATTACCATCTCTTTGAGCGGGTATACAATGTTGATATCAAGAATAAAGTCAATGAAATTCAAAAGTACTTGAAACTCTTAAGGTTGGAGAAGAAAGTAACTCTTGATGGAAACGGTTTCAGTACCATTAATCTTTCCGGTGGACAGCGAAAACGTCTTGCTTTACTCTTGTGTTACCTTGAAGATCACCCCATCTATTTATTCGATGAGGTTGCCGCAGACCAGGATCCCGGGTTCAGGAAATTCTTTTATAGGAACTTACTACCCAGGATGAAAGAAGCGGGGAAAATTATTATAGCTATCACCCATGACGATCACTATTTTGATGTTGCCGATAAAATTATAAAAATGGATATGGGCAAGATAGATATACTTGAGAATGAACAAAATGAAAGATAATTCGTATACAGGATATAATCCCATATGTAAAAAAAGGAGGAAATGAATGCCTAAATATTCATCTATTTTGATTTTTATCCTTGCCATTTTTCTATGCGGGATCGGAACATACCCGGTTCATGCTCAGAATCAGGCAGCTAAAAGCAATGCTAAAGTGACGAAAGTACCTACCCGGATTCCAAAAGTTTCGGGTAAGATACAGCTTAATGGTGTTCTTGATGAACCTTTCTGGAAGGATGCCATGGTAATGGAATTAAATTATGAAGTTCGCCCCGGAGAAAATATCAAACCGCCTGTTAAAACCGAGGTACTACTTGCATACACTCAAACTCGTCTTTATGTCGGGTTTCGTGCTTATGATCCGGATCCTTCTGCTATTCGTACCCGGATTACCGACAGGGATAATATCTGGGGAAATGATTACGTCGCAATCATTCTCGATACCTTCAATGATGAACGTCGTACATATGATTTCTTCTGCAATCCCAACGGAGTACAGATGGATTTTATCGAAAGCCCCGAAGGTGGTGGTGATGAATGGGATGGTATATGGGATTCCTGTGGAAAGATCACTTCCGAAGGGTATGTCGTGGAAATGTCCATTCCCTTTACTACAATCCGTTTTAAGCATACCATCGAAGAGCAAGTCTGGGGATTTGATGCTGTGCGTAGTTATCCCCGCAGTGTTATTCATCATATCGGTGTTTTCCCCAGGAACAGGAATAATAACTGTTTAATGTGTCAGGCTGAAAAGATGATCGGCTTTGCCGGAGCAAAACCGGGTAAAAACCTCGAATTTGATCCCACTCTTTCCGCAGTTGTAACAAAAGAAAAAACAGATTTTCCTGATGGCGAAATGGTCAGGGTAAAGGATGGTCATACTCTTCAACCCGGACTCACAGTAAAGTGGGGAATCACCAGCAGTTTGATTTTCAATGGAGCGATTAATCCTGATTTCTCCAATGTTGAAGCCGACGTTGCCCAGCTCGATATCAACACCCAGTTTACCTTGTCTTATCTTGAAAAACGACCTTTCTTCCTTGAAGGAGCCAACTTATTTAAAACTCTCTACCGTGTTATTTATACGCGTGCTTTATCTGATCCCGATTGGGGAGTAAAGTTAACCGGTAAAGAGGGCAAGCACTCTATTGGGTTCTTTTCCGTACGCGATCACATTACCAACATATTATTTCCAGGTGTTTTCGGGTCCAGGCGTATATCTATAGCCGATGAGAAGAATATGGGTACTGTTCTCCGGTATCGTATGGATGTCGGGAAAACTTCCACCATCGGTGCAGTAGTAACCGACAGGGAAGGTGATAACTATTACAACCGTATGATCGGTATCGACGGCGATTACAAGTTTACTCGCAAAGACCGGTTTCGGTTTCAGGCTCTCGGTTCATTAACCAAGTATCCCGAAGCCCTTGCCAAGAAATATGGTCAACCTTTGTATACCTTAAAAGGTACAGCATTGTATGCTTATTATATCCATGATACCCGTGAACTCGATTATTATATCGATTTACAGCAGATAACTTCCGATTTCAGAGCGGATTTAGGATTTATTACCCAAACCGGATATCGTAAAGGAACATTAGGAAGTGTTTATACCTGGTGGGGAAAACGTGGTCATTGGTTTTCTGTTATTACGGCTGGAGCTAGTTTAAGCTACCAGGATGACAAACATGGAAATCTCGTGGCTAAAAATGCCAATCTTGTGTTGAATTACAGCGGTCCTCTTCAATCCTATTTCAATG
>JAKAGC010000206.1 GCA_021817755.1 Acidobacteriota bacterium
GTATGAAAAGTTGCAACGGCAACTTTTCCGGAAGCATCATGAACAGTTACTCTTAAATAAAGATCTAATGAATATGGCAACTGAGCCGTTACACTTTGGGTTGTTCCGAATGAATTAATATAATCGTAATCATCCAGGCTATATCTCCAATCATAAGTATAAGGAGGTTGTAAATAGGTTCCGCTAACATTGGCGTACCAGGTATAAGTACCGGCATTATTAACCTGAGTCGGTCCTGAAATATAAACAGACATGCTTCCATAAGTAAATGTAAATGATATCACACCGTTACTTTCAAGAATATTGGAAATCGGTTTGGTCGTATTAGCACCAGCCCAGGATTTGGAATTCGGTGTAGTATAATCTGTGAAAGCAGTCTTACCAGCTGTCCCTGGAAAAGTGTCCCCTCCATAAGTCGCAGTAGTTTTTACATTATCTGCTTCTTCTATATCGATACCCTGGTGAGTCGGAGTTACATTAATATTATTTGTGGTATGGGATGCAATCCATGGACCATCGATATGCCAGATCAACATACCATGGCCGGGAAGATAACCATCCCAATCGCCGACTTGCTGGCGATTCTCTAACAAGAAATATTCATTGGTTGTCGTAGTATCATAGCGATAAACCGTTGAACTCGCCGTAGCATAATTTAAACTCAGATTACCGCATGAAGTCAAGGTAACCGGTGTTAACCAACCGAGTCTCCAGCGAAAATAAGGGTTATGAATCGGAGGATTATTTCCATTATTATTCCAGGATCCACCGGCCATGACATCCCAAACCTTACAATCCCATGATTGTCCGCCTGAATATGAATAATCCGTATCATATGTATCAGGACAACCAAGTATATGTCCGAATTCATGAACCAGAACCCCAACACCGGTCATCGTAGTTCCCGAAGTTCCGGACAATTCGGGAACAGTAGAATAACTATTTATTACTACTCCATCATATGTCCTCGAAAAAGTATCCAAAGTCCATTGATGCGACCAGATAGTAGTAGAAGGAGCACCTGCTTCTTCACCGTACCCCGCATGAACAACCTGAATGCCATCTACTACCCCATTCCCATCATTATCATAAAGCGCAAAATTGACTCCTGCATTTTCCGCAGCGTCTACTGCTTGTTGAACCATTAAACGGGGATTAATATCATATCCATACGCGTCATTTGCACCATAAGTAGCCATATTACCAGCAATATTAAAAGGTCCTACGACGGTCGTATTCAAAGTTAATTGATTATACGAAGAGGATAAATAGTAATTCTTAAAACTAATTCCATTGGTATTATACAATCCATCAAACTGAGCATTAAATTTTACAAATGCTTTATCCGTAAAATTTATAAGTATAACAAGAAAATTTCTTGTTCCAGTTGTAGGAAATGTTCCGGTTATTCCATCAAATTCGATATTTCCCTCAAGTGGTTCAATTCTTCTGTATTGGCTAGCAATAATTTGAGTCTCACTGTAACGAAGACCAGGGCTAATCGTTCGAAGGAATATAGTTTCATTACGGCCTCTATTTTCAGGATTACTGGCTCTTACATTGGAACTAACCATATCTCCATCGATATTAATTCTAGCATAATGATAATATCCATCTTCATTTTGTAAAATCGTATATCCATCCGTTGTCTGAGCATAATGCATAAATTCATCACCAGTCAACATAATCATTAGAGGCATTCCATCCGGTTGCTCTATTTCTATCGGATCCGGACACGCTGACACATAATGAATTGAGGATAAATTGGTTTGATTTGCACTATCGTCACCTACAATTAGCAAAACCAATAAAAGAAGGGAAAATAACAACATCATAAATCTCTTAGTTAACGTCATATATGACCTCCTATAGTCTAAGATTTAATATAAGCAAAAAAAATTCCATCTTTATAGATCATTTAATATTGCTGATTTACTACAAAATAGTCTTAAAGTTTTTACTCTCCTGAGTATATTGGTGTAACGTTTTGATTAATATTACGATTTTATAATTGAATTTGAGATCACTTAAGCGATTTATAGTGATTTTAATAAATGTAACGAATCATTACTGTTCAAATGTCGGATTTAATTATTAGAACTGAAACTCCTTTCCCAAATGGCACAATAATGATTGTATTGTTACGTTACATAGGACTAAAATGTACCGTTTATCCTGATTAATTTTAAACCCTTATTTAAATCTTACATCGATTACCATTATTTCAGAATTACCTGCTGTTCGAACCGGTGGCCCCCATAAGCGAATCCCACTCGTGACAAAGAAATTTGTACTCTTTATCTTTTTATATCCCCATCCCAACTCATAAAGATAATGAATTAAAAAATTAATCGGAAATAATTGTCCATTATGAGTATGCCCTGATAATTGAATATCAACTCGATATTTGCTTACCTCATTTAAAGCCAATGGTCTATGATCGAGCACAATAACCGGTAAATCAGGTGAAATGTTCTGTAATAAATAATTCAATTCCTTACGATCAGTTGAATGGTAGTCTTTTCTGCCTAATAAAGAAAAAGATTGATCGATTACAATTATTTCATCCTTTAGCATTCGGATTCCAGCTCTCTCAAAAAATCCTTTACTATCATTATTTCGAAAAGTATCATGATTCCCAGGACAAGCAAAAATGCCATAGCGAATTTTTAAATTACGGAACATCCAAGCAAAATCTTCCATTTTGCCATCATCTCTATAACCATCTACTATATCACCAGGTATTAACAAAATATCCGGCTGTATTTTATTTATTATATTTTCAAATTTCTCAATAAATTTATTTGGAGCCAAATATCCTAAGTGAAAATCAGCCGCCATTGCAATTTTTAATCGTTCTATACGAGCTGCTTTTCGTGGTATTGAAATGGAATAATTCGATATTCGAATGGTATTCATATGGACAACTCCTACTCCAACGATACCAATCGAAACCATGAAAATTCCTAACAATGCAAATCTCCGAAAATACGTTCCTCGTATTACTTCTTTCGGAATCATTTTAAAAATCAGATTTATTCCCTTAAACAGATCTAAAACCAATACGCTAAGAAATAGGTATAGTAGAAATGGCATTAAATAGAAATATATAATTTCAAGGAAATAATAACGACTATTACTCACATAACGGGAAAAGAACTGAAACAATGGAAATCCTATAACGAAAACAAAATACAAAATAGAAAAAATTTTTTTGTGATAAGCGCTAAAAAGGAGGCTTTTAAGGCGAAAAAAAACATAAATAGCAGGAATTAGATAAATGATTAAGAGTGTCAGTCTGAACATAGTGTAGTTGTTTGGAGAGTAATTAAGTAGACAAGAATTTTATATTGAAAAATCATAAAATTATTATACCTCATAAACGTCATGGATTCAATCAGTGAAAAACTCAAACATTCTCATAATTGCGTTTGGAATTTTTTTTAAGACTGAATCTCTTTTAATACTAAAATTAATTCGATTTTGACATAGTAATTGGATATTCTTCCGTTCAGCCATTGCCAAACAATTTTCAAAAGTTTATAATAATGCGTAATATGACAATATATATTTATTCAATCCGTTCTATAGCCGGTACAGACAAATGATCGCCGCTATCCATCAACCTAATTTTATTCCCTGGATTGGTTATTTCTATAAAATGCTGAAAGCAGATCAATTTATCTTTTTGGATGATGTTCAATTCAACCGCCGCGGTTATACAGCACGAGTCAAAATAAAATCGATAAATGGGGAAAGTTGGCTCTCCGTTCCAACCCAAAAAAAAGGTCGATACTTACAATCGGTTATGGATGTAGAATTAGAACAAGATGAAAAATGGAAAAAAAAAATTATAGGTTCCTTTCAATCTTTTTATGGAAGAACAAATTTTTTTAAGACGTACTTCCCGGAAATCGAATCAATTATTTTAAAAGAGTATCAAAATTTATCCGAATTAAATATTGCCCTAATCCATTTATTAGCAAGGCAATTTAATATTCAGACCCAAACTATTAAATCATCTGAATTGGATGGAATCGATGGGCAAGCTACCGACCGGCTCATTTCTATTTGTAAAGCAGTAGAAGCTGATAAATATCTCTCCGGTTTTGGAGGACAAAACTACCAGGAAAAGGAAGTTTTTGAGCAAAATGGTCTTGAATTAATTGTCTATGATTTCATCCATCCTGTTTATCAGCAACAATGGGGCGATTTTATTGCCGGTTTGTCTGCTGTGGATTTACTTTTTAATTGTGGACCACATAGCATTGAAATAATAAAAAATTGCGGATCAAGGAGTTTGAATAATGGAATATAGAAAAGTAAAAGAGAAAAACCTGGAATATTTTAGCGGACTATTAAATGAATCCGAAGATCAGCATCATATGGTCGCTCAATCCAGAATTTCTCATTTAAAACGATTCGAAAAAATAATCGAATTGGCTGATTTTAATGGCAAAACATTGCTGGATGTCGGATGTGGGATTGGCGGCTTACTCGATTTTCTAAAGGAGAGAAATATAAAATGCCAATACACCGGCATTGATATTAATCCTCAAATGATTGAAAAAGCAAAGGAACTTCACCAAGAAAGCAAGAATGATTTTCTTGTAGTAGACATCCTGGAAGAAGACTACAATATAAAATACGATTACGTCGTTTCCAATGGCCCCCTCAATTTGATTTTTGAAGACGGGATGAATATGGACATCACAATGAAAATGATCCGTAAAATGTATGAATTATGTAAATCAGGAATGATGATTACAATGACATCATCTCTCACTCGTAAACCCAATCCGCAAACTTTCTATTATAATCCTGTCGATATCTTAGGAAAAACATTTGAATTCTGTACCAATGTCCGTTGGGATCACACATATTTACCACATGATTTTGCACTTTTTTGCTACAGGAAAGATCTGTACGATTTTTAATGAAAAACAAATCCAGAAATAATTTGTGAGGAGAAAAATGGAACAAAAAATCGAACGAGTTTTGGTTCTGGCACCTCATACCGATGATGGCGAATTCGGCTGCGGTGGAAGTATTGCTAAATTCATCGAAGAAGGCAAAGCAGTATATTATGTCGCATTTTCAACAGCAGAAAAATCCGTACCCGAAGGATGGCCGAAAGATATTCTGAAAACTGAAGTGAAAGAAGCCACGAAACGAATTGGAATTAACCCTGCAAACCTTTTTATATATAATTATGAAGTGCGTAAATTGAACTATGTTCGTCAGGAAATACTGGAAGAATTAGTGAAATTAAAAAAAGAAATAAAACCCGATCTCGTATTTTTGCCCACGTTGAATGATCTTCATCAAGATCATCAAACTGTAGCAGCAGAAGCAACACGGGCGTTTAAACAAGTAAGTATGATGGGTTATGAACTACCATGGAATACAATTACATTTCACACCCAGGCTTTCATTAAATTGGGAAAATCCCATGTAGATAAAAAAATACACGCTCTTACAGCATATAATTCTCAAAGCCAAAAAGAGTACGCGCGTGAGGATTTCATTCGCGGTTGGGCTAAAACCCGGGGAACTCAAATCGGAGCAGACTATGCGGAGGCGTTTGAAATTACTCGCTGGATAATAGCATAAAAAAAGGTTCTCATCCTAACTATTAAGAATTCTTTCAATGATGCAATTTCTGATGAATAATAGATGAATACAAAAGGAGGTAATTATGCCAATTGTTACAATTCAGTTAATGGAAGGTCGTGATCGCGAGAAGAAACATTTATTAATAAAAAATGTCACCAATGCGGTAGTTGACACACTTAATGTACCGTCCGATACAGTTAGGGTAATCTTAAATGAGATGGCAGCCGATCATTATGGTGTGGCAGGGATGCCATACTTTGAATACAAAGAAAAAAAATCAAAAGAAAAAACGGATAATAAATAGTCGATTTGCATAAAATTTTTTCATTCACCCGTTGATAAAACCCTTATTGTCTGGTAATATACATACATGAAATGTACAAACTGCTCCACAGAAAATATGTCAGATGCCAGGTTTTGCATAGCCTGCGGGGTCTCTATGGATAGTGAACCTACCCAGTCAGAGGAATCAAATGAATTAACTGTTGTTGTTAAACCAACTGAAATCCATTCTGATGAATTTCTATTAAACAAGCGATTCCGGGTTATTAAAAAGTTAGGAAAAGGTGGCATGGGGGAAGTCCTTCTCGCCGAAGATGTCAAATTAAAGAGAAATGTTGCTATAAAAAGCATTCTAATAAAAGATAGCCTCGGAGACACCAATGCAAAACTCCGTTTTTTAAGAGAAGCCCAAACAGCTTCTCAATTGGATCATTCCAATATCTGTACTATTTATGAAATTTACGAAGAGCAGGATAAAGATTATATTGTGATGCAATATATCGATGGCGTCACACTGGATCAAATCATTCGTACCAAAAAAATAAGCATCGAAAAAATCGTAGATATTGCTATCCAGGTTTGTTCCGGGATGATGGAAGCCCATTCCAAGGATATTATCCATCGGGATATCAAACCCGGTAATATGATGGTAGATAAAAAAGGTGTGGTGAAAATCCTCGATTTTGGACTTGCTAAATTCGGCGATGAATCATCATCCAAGAATCAGATGGAAACCAATCTCACTGAAAAGGGTTTCGTCATGGGGACCATTGCATATATCTCCCCTGAGCAAGCTCGTGGAAAATCGCTGGATAAAAGGACCGATGTTTTTTCTTTTGGTGCTGTACTTTTTGAAATGGTAGAAGGCGAAAATCCTTTCAAAGTAGATGAACAAATTGAAACATTATACAACGTTCTGAATAAGGATGTAAAATTTACTCGTGCAATCCCTATTGAACTTGAAGATATCATCAGGAAAGCTCTTGAAAAAGATAGAGAAAAACGGTACGCCGATTTCTCCCAGATGAAAGACGACCTGGAATCCTTTAAA
>JAKAGC010000207.1 GCA_021817755.1 Acidobacteriota bacterium
TACAAACCATATACGAATGGGGATGGAGTTTTGTAGCTTTTATAATTTCCCGGAAATCTTTAAAACATCGATAGAAAGCCATACTATACTCAATATTGGAGATGAAGCTAATAAAATTCTATTCATTGCCAACCAGGTGGCAGAGCTGCTATTAACCGAGGATGAATCGGAAAAAACAATTATTTTCAAAGAATTGGAAAACCATACTAAAAAGTTGCTCCATCTCTCCCTTTCGGAAATAGAATTAACCATAAGAGGGCTTCCTGAAATTATGGAAGCGTTTACGGCAGATTTCCCGGAGATGCAAAAAGATTTGAAAAAAATCGTTGAAACAGGTGCAGCATTAATTATTACCCTGATGAAAAAAGAGATCGAATTGATCTCCCTAACACGGGAACTCACAGATACCTCTAAAAAACTGGCAAATGAAAAGATATTCCTTTCTCATATGCTTAATCTCTCTTATTTCTTTTCATCTCTTATCCCCCCAATTAAATTGATTTCTTCTCTTTTTGAGTATTTCGATAACTTTATAAATGAATTTTCTATCCAGTTTATTTATCGCTTACCGGATACCGATGTATTTATCTGGATTAAAGGCAGAGACAGTATCAATGGAAGTCCAATTGATATATCCACTGTTCCATGCTTGCTAAAGTCAAAAATATCAAATGAAACTGTTCGAATGGAAAAAGAGGAAGCAATTTTATTAGGAAAAGATGTAAATTTAACCTCTCTTATTTTCCCAATTTCTTATCACAATAACTTCTTCGGATTTTTGATCCTGGATGTTGAAAAGAACAAATACCTGGAATTCGATCTTGAAATGACCTATGTACAAATTTTATCAAATATTATTGCGAATTCCTTTCAGAATTTCTTTAGCTTTGAAGCAATGCGAAATGAAACGCATAAAAAGAAATTCATTACGAATGAGCTCATTTCTTCGGATAAAAAGTGGAATAATTCCAGAGAAACAATTATAGAACTTCAAAAAGCAGAAATTATCGGAGAATTATTACCTGTAATATTTCATAAACTTAAAAATAAATTGACTCCAATCCTTGGATATTCGCAAATATTGCTTGCACGACCCGAAAATGCACCGATATCAGAGAAATTGAAAAAGATTGAAAAGAATGCCAACGATCTGACCAGTCAATTGAATATGTTGCGGGATCATTTTAAACCTAAAAGAGTATATAAAGAAAAGGAAAACCTCAACCGGATCATTAATCATTTAAAATCATATTTTGATGAGATAAAAGTGGCTCAAAATATAGATATACGGCTTGAAACCGATGATATGGTACCGGATGATAATTTGAATGCCGGGCAGATTGAAACTCTAATTGTAAATATTGTGGATAATTCTGTTATTTCGATAAAAGAAAAATATAAAGGACGTAGCGGTGGTATTATTACTGTTAAAACCGATTTTCAAAAAGATGGATATCGATTGATTATCAGAGATAATGGAATAGGAATGTCGGAAGAAACCATTCCAAGGATATGGACCCCGTTTTTTTCTTTATTCCCCGAGCGAACCGGGATCGGTTTAACCGTATGCGAAAAAGTTATTACCAATCATAATGCTCTTTTTACAGTACGGGCTCAAGAGAATGAATTTTCCGAATTTGAAATATATTTTAAAAAATCCTTATTGGAAGATAAAATACCGTTAGTAGATTTGAAATACAATCCTTTCACCGAATTACAAGGAAAAATTATGATCGTCGATGACGAAGTCTACCTTGTGGATTTGATGAAAGAGATACTAATGAGTGAAGGAATGCTGGATGTTGTATCTGTCACCAGTGGAAAAGAGGCTCTTAAAATGATGGATAGTAGTTTTGACCTGGTGATATCGGATATTCGGATGCCGGAAGTAAACGGTATGGATATTTACGACTATCTGAAAGCCCGTAAAATGGAATCCCGGTTCATGGTAGTAACCGCAGATCCGCTATCAGATGATGTTTCAAATTTTTTAAGAGATAACCGGGTTCTTTATCTGAAAAAACCGTTTGAATTAATGAAATTTAAAAAAATCGTTATGGAAAAACTATCACTATAGATAATAGGAGGAAGTATGCCAAATAAATATGTTTATTTCTTTTCAAAAGATTTCACAGAAGGCAAAAAGGAAATGAAGAACTTGCTGGGTGGAAAAGGCGCTAACCTGGCTGAAATGAGTAATTTAAAACTGCCTATCCCTCCTGGTTTCACAATCACCACGGAGGCATGCGAACTGTATTACACGAATGGTAAAAAATACCCCGAAGGGCTTGACAAAGAAGTATTAGCAAACCTTGAAAAGCTGGAAGAATTAATGGGTAAGAAACTGGGCGATGCCGCAGATCCGTTATTGGTATCTGTACGTTCAGGCGCAGCCGCTTCCATGCCGGGAATGATGGATACTATTTTAAACCTTGGAATCAATGATGAGGCTGTCGTTGGACTGGCCAAGCGGTCAGGAAACGAGCGGTTCGCTTATGATTCATATCGCCGTTTTATCCAGATGTTTGGAAATGTAGTATTAGGTGTTGAACATGACAAGTTTGAAGAAGTCCTTGAGGGCGTAAAAAAGAAAAAAGGAGTTCATCATGATCTCGACCTGGATACAAATGACTTGAAAGAAGTCGTTGCTCAATATAAAGTACTGGTTAAAAAAGAAACCGGGAACGATTTTCCTCAGGAAGCCAGAACACAAATGTGGAAAGCAATCGATGCCGTTTTTGGCTCCTGGAATAATGATAGAGCTATAAAATACAGGGAACTTTACAACATTACCGATCTGAAAGGAACTGCGGTTAATGTTCAATCCATGGTTTTTGGAAACCTCGGAGAGACTTCCGGTACAGGCGTTGCGTTTTCAAGAGACCCGTCTACCGGTGAAAATAAATACTACGGTGAATATCTGATGAATGCCCAGGGCGAAGACGTGGTCGCAGGTATTCGTACTCCCATGCATGTTTCCGGTCTGGAAAAAGCAAATCCCGCAATCTATAAACAATTAATCGAGTTTAAAGATATCCTGGAAAAACACTACCGGGATATGCAGGATATGGAATTCACCATTCAGGAAAATAATTTGTTCCTGCTTCAGACTCGTATCGGAAAGAGAACAGGCTTTGCCTCAGTAAAAATCGCAGTCGATATGGTTCATGAAGGTTTTATTAATAAGCAGGAAGCCATTATGAGAGTAAAACCGGAGGATATCGATCAGTTGTTACATCCGAGTATTGATCCTGCTGAGAAATATATATCTCTGGCTAAAGGTCTTCCCGCATCACCCGGCGCAGCTATCGGTGAGATCGTCTTCACAGCCGAAAAAGCAGAAAAAATGGCTGAAATGAGTAAAAAAGTAGTTCTGGTTCGAAAAGAAACCTCTCCTGAAGATATTGGCGGTATGAATGCTGCACAGGGAATTTTAACCGCTACAGGCGGTATGACTTCTCATGCTGCCGTTGTTGCCCGTGGTATGGGTAAGTGTTGCGTGGCCGGTTGCAGTGAATTAACGATTAATTCCGATAATACCTGCCGTATCGCAGGACATACCTTCAAAGAAGGTGATATTATTACCCTCAATGGAACTACAGGTGAAGTTATTGCCGGTGCTCTTAAACTTCAAGCCCCGGATATCACCGGAAGTTTTGAAGAATTTATGAAATGGGTCGATGAAGCAAGAACAATCGGTGTCCGTACCAATGCAGATACCCCCAAAGATAGTATCGTTGCCCGTAAATTCGGTGCCGAAGGTATTGGCCTCTGCCGTACGGAACATATGTTCTTCGAAGGAAACCGTATCGAAGCTGTTCGCGAAATGATTCTGGCTGATGATAAACCGGGACGCGAAAAAGCTCTTAATAAAATTCTTCCAATGCAGAAAGACGATTTTGTGGGTATTTTTGAAGCCATGAATGGTTATCCTGTCACCATCCGGTTACTAGATCCACCTCTCCATGAATTCATCCCCCATACGGATCGTGAATTGAAAGAACTCTCCGAATCCAGTGGCGTTGATTTTGAAAAACTGAAAGATAAAGCACAGAAGTTGAAAGAATTCAACCCCATGTTGGGCCACCGCGGATGCCGTCTCGCAATTACCTTCCCGGAAATTGCAGTAATGCAGACAGAAGCAATTATTCGCGCAGCTTTAGAAGTCAAAAAGCAGGGCATCGATGTCCATCCTGAAATTATGATTCCGCTGACCGGTACAGAAAAAGAATTTATCTACCTCAGAGATATTATTGTCGAAACCGCTAATAAAATTTTCGAAGAGAAAAAAGATACAGTGAAATATCTGGTAGGAACCATGATTGAAATTCCCAGAGCCTGCGTTGTTGCAGATAAAATTGCAGAAACAGCTCAGTTCTTCTCTTTTGGTACCAATGACCTTACCCAGATGACATTCGGTTATTCAAGAGATGATGCCGGTGTGTTTCTGAAAGATTATCTTTCTAAGGAAATTCTGCCAAAAGATCCTTTCCAGGTTCTTGATCAGGAAGGTGTCGGACAACTGGTGAAAATGGGAATCGAACGTGGCCGGAAAACTCGTCCCGAATTGAAAGTGGGAATTTGCGGTGAACACGGCGGTGAACCCAGTTCCGTTGAATTCTGCTTCAATGCAGGTATGAATTACGTTTCTTGCTCACCTTATCGTGTACCTATCGCCCGTTTGGCTGCTGCTCAGGCTAAAATTAAGAAAGGTTAATGGTTGACTCAACGGAGGTTCCCTCCGTTTAGCCACAAATTGAAAATATTTATATCCGGTCCGGGTGTTATGTAAACGCATCCGGTCCGGATAATTCATTCGGATTTTAGAGGGAATAAATATGCATGCGTTGGAAATAACCGGTTTAAAAAAATCTTTTAAATCCAATTTCCTTATTAAAAAGTTCCAAATTCTGAAAGGAATCGATATCCGGGTGGAAAAAGGAGAGATATACGGTTTTCTTGGTCCCAACGGAGCAGGAAAAACCACTACCATCAAATGCATCCTGGGACTCATTCGACCCGATGCAGGTGATATTCGTATCCTTGGAGACCTCGCTAATCAGATTAAAACCAAAGCAAGAATCGGTTTCCTCCCTGAACAACCCTATTTTTATGATTATCTGACCGCTGAAGAACTGCTAAATTTTACAGGCATGCTTTTTTCTCTCCCATCCAAAGTAATCGCAGAGAGAACAAAACGACTACTTGAACTGGTTGGTCTTACTAAAAAGAAAGATATCAAACTCAGAAAATTTTCAAAAGGGATGATTCAGCGTGTGGGTCTCGCACATACCCTGATTCATGAACCTGAATTTATTATTCTCGATGAACCTTTTTCAGGTCTTGATCCAATTGGAAGAAAAGAACTCAGGGATATAATTTTGTCACTTAAAGATGAGGGGAAAACGATTTTTTTCTCTTCACATATCCTACAGGATATGGAATTGATGGTGGACCGGGTAGGGATTATATTGGATGGCATCATCAAAAAGGAGGGCAAATTATCCGATCTGATCTCCCATAGCGTTAAATGTTTTGAAATAGTACTTACAGGTATTGATCCGGATACAATTACCCGATGGAATCCATCCGTAGAATGTTTGTTACGTGATGAACAAACCATTATCAAAGCTGCAAACAGTGATGAGTCTAATTCCATTATTCGATGGATATCGGGGCAAAATGGAAAAATACTCTCCGTAACACCGGTAAAAATGACCCTCGAAGATATCTTCCTGGAGGAAATTCTCCAATGAAATTAAAAGCAATCGCATTCAATACATTTAAAGAAGCTGTCAGAAATAAGGTCTTTTATCTTCTGGTCGTTCTCGGAATAACTTCGGCAGTTAGTTCATTAGTCATTAGTATGTTAACGTTAGGAGATAAAGAAAAAGTCTTAAAAGACGTTGGCCTTGCTTCCATCGATTTTTTCAGTGTGTTAATCGCTATCTTTACAGGTATCAACCTGGTATTTAAAGAAATAGACAAACGTACTATTTTCAATATTTTAAGTAAACCGGTTTCAAGGGCCGGATTTATTATTGGTAAATTTTTTGGATTAGCCTTAACACTCTTGGTTGCACTTACTTCTATGGCAGTAATATTTTTTATATTCTTGTTAATATCAACCGGAAATATTGATTTATCTATTCTAATTTATTTTTTCCTGCTTTATCTCCAATTATTAATTATTACAGCTATATCCATATTATTTTCCTCTTTTTCCACCCCCATTCTTTCCTCTATCTTTACAATATCCTTATACCTGATCGGCCAGGTATCATGGACGTTTAATGAGTTTAAATCCCAGATTAAGGGACCTGTCCAGCAGGCTATCGGATATTTCTTTTATTATATTCTACCTAACCTTGATAAATTTAATATAAAAAACGATATAGTTTTAAAAACATCGTTGGATGGATATTCTATTATAAACGGTATCTTGTATGCCGTGTGTTACACCACGGCATTATTGGTTTTGGCAATCCTTATATTTAATAAAAAAGAATTTCAATAAGCATTAAGTACTATGGAAAAAAAACGTAAATCATGGTTACTTACATTAATTTTTCTTGCCGCAATGCTCGGCGCCGGATATTTGCAAATCCAATATGACACACACAATGATTATTTCAGGAAACGGGAAACTTTCCTAACACTCCCTTCAGGAAAAACACTTCGGATATTATCATTCGGTTTTAAAAACCTTGTTGCCGATATGCTTTTTATCTGGTCCATCCAGTTTTATTCCAACTATAATCTAACCAATAGCTATGATTATCTTGCGCGGGTGTATGATACCATTACAGACATTACTCCATCTTATAAAGAGCCGTATATAGTTGGTTCATGGATAATGTCATTGGAAGCAAAGAATCCTCAAATGGCTATCGATCTTCTTCAAAAAGGTGCCCGGAATATGCCCAAAGAATGGATATTCGATCATGAA
>JAKAGC010000208.1 GCA_021817755.1 Acidobacteriota bacterium
CCATTATTGAAAGCTTGAGTGTCTCTTCCATTGCCAAAACCATTAAACACTCTATCGCAGAAACCGGGGTCATGTCTCTTTCATCTGAAGGATTAACCCGGGAATATTTACAACCCGTACTTAAACGAATTGAAGAGCATGATATAATCGTATCAACCCCGATTACAGCCAATCCCTATTTTAAAAATATATTCGATACCATCCTTTATATAAGACCCGAATCTCTTTTCAATCTTGACCAATATGATGCAGCCGAAAACATTTTCACACTGGTTTCCAATTTTAAAGAGATCATTAAACCTCGTGGAAATATTCATTTATTTTCTACATTCCATTTTCATTATTCTCTTAAGCTTGTTAATGATGAATCTGCTTTTTTTGAACGCGAATTAAAATACCGCCAGTGGTTTTCATTGCCTCCTTTCAATAGCATTTACAAAATTGAAATCAAGGCTAAAACCATCCGTGAACTTGCAGCCCAACTTCGGGAAATATACAAAGACAATAAAAAGAGTTTAAATATCAAACGAATCTATTTAACCCAACGCCAGCCTCTAAAGGGCATTTACCGGGGAATAATCGAAGCTCATGCTTCAGCATCTGCTATAATCGAATCCCGGTTAATCCACGAACGCAATACCACCATTACACTCGAATACGTATAATATTATCCCTTCGGCCTCTCCCTTTTCTTTTCTCCTTAATAATATTCAATTATAAGTCACGATTATACTTGTCTATTTATATGTCTTAAGAGCATCAGTCATTGTTTTTTCAAAAAAGCCAAACGTTTACAAGCAAACCTCTAACTTTTTAAATTTAAATATGATATAAATAGTATGATCGAAACAGCAATGACAATAAAACCTGATTATGTAGGCAATGCGTTGAAACGAATGGTAACTCTTTTTAAGAAAGAAGAAACCATTCCTACAGCAGTTTTCCTTCAATGGTTAGAACCTGTAAAAAATCATTTATATAATTTCATTTACAAAGCGATCTATTTTTCCGAGGATGCCAACGATATCTATCAGGATACCGTAATGAGAGCTTTTAAGTACCGATATAGTTATAATGGTGCTTCATCCTTCAAAACCTGGATTTTCTCTATAGCCAATAATGAAATCAAACAATATTACAACAAGCGGAAAAAGAAAACCAATGACTGCCTCGAATGGGATGACAATTGTCACATCGAAGATAATACAGTAGATTCGAGGCTTGTGCATGATATTTATGAAGTTGCACAACAGTTGACCCCTCAACAACAACGGGTATTTTTTCTTTTTTACGATGACGGCTTTTCAATCAAGGAAATCCAGGACATAACCGGCTTAAAAGAGGGTAATATCAAATTTATTCTCAATCAGGCCAGGGAAAAAATTAAACAAAAATTAAACAGGAGAAATGAACAATGACTAAAACTATAAATACACAGGATGACCAGACCATCTCCAGGTCTGTTCAGGCAGTGCGATATCATGTTCCTGATGAACTTGATAACAGGGTTACTCAATCCATTATAAACGCGTCTGTTTCTTCTTCTCCTTCTTCCGTTTCCCCTATTTTCTGGTTTAAGTTTTCCATATCCACTGCTGTAGTAATGGCACTAATCGCCATTTTTATTTTCATTGTTCCCGGTATTGAAACCAATGTTCCACAAACCAGTACGAATCAAATTTCTGAAATTAAAACCGAATTCGAATTAAGCGATAAAAATATAAAAGTACTCTGGGTCCAGAAAAAAGATTTTACAATTAGGAGGCAAGATTAATGAAAAAAACCATCATTCTAATAATCATCGCATGGGTATTTGTGTTGATGCTAGGTGCGGAAGATAACCAATCCGATAATGCAAGACTCAGAAATATTCAGAACGAATCGCAAATCATTACGAAAACATATATACTAAAAAATGTAGCCCCAAGAGTTGTGCATGAGACATTGAAACAGTATATTCTTACTGCATCATATGAAAGAAACGGGAATATGTTAACTATTAAGATAATGCGGGAGAATCTTCCTAAATTCGAGGAATTGCTTCGGCAAATCGATGTTGAGAGTAAAAAAGTACTAATACGTATATTTGTTGTGGTAGCAAACCAGGAAAATAGGGGAATGGTCATTCGAAATCTAGAATTACGAAAAGTATTGAATGAATTACAGAATTTGTTGAATTTCAACAGCTACCGGCTCGATGGTGTTTCTGCTGTAAATGTTCTCGATGGGCAGAGGAATTGTTCGTTATTACTTTCTTCTCAAATCCCTCTCAGGTTAAGATTAGGTGATATTATTATCCAGGGAGGAACTCATCCCGGAACTCGTGTTGTTCGATTCAATTTTAGACTTGAGCAGAAACTCGATAATCCCATCATGGTGGGAAAGGACACCCCGGTTTATTATGAAGAACTCATGGAATCCGAAACTTCGGTCAAAGAGAACGGGTATCTTGTGGCCGGAGTATCGAAAATTGGTAAGAACGGAGATGCCATCATTTTGATCATCAATACCGAGATTGCCAATATTCGTTAAAAACCCGAATATCTTTATCAAAAACCTCCGATATCTATTGTACCACGCGTCGCGTGGGGGGCAGGATTTAAAACCTGCCCCTTTTTATTTTCGAACCAATTTTCGGAAAGATGCGAAATTCAAACTCTTTTTCTATCATTCAAATTCACAATACAATCAGTGAAAAATTCTACCCGTTGCAGTTGATGTGAAATAAAAAGTATTCCCATATTCAAGTTCTCTGCAATTTTTTTTAAATCAATCATTAATCGTTTAGCCATAATATTATCCAGGCAAGAAAAAGTTTCATCCAGGATGAGAAATTCCGGTTCCAGTATTAATGCTCTCCCCAATACAATCCGTTGTAATTCCCCACCCGATACCTCCATCGGGTATTTATTCAAATATTCGCTCTTTATTTCCAGTAAATCCAGGACCCATGCAATTTTTCCCCCAATTTCTTTTTTTTGTTGATTGTTTATTTTTAGCGGTTCCCGCAGAATTTTTTCTGTTGTAAAGCATGGATTTACAGAAAGATAGGGATCCTGGAATACCATCTGGTTTTTCTTCCGGAAATACTTTAAATCCAGTTTTTCCAATAGCGTATCTCCATAAAAAATCTCTCCACTCTCGTATCTCTCCATTCTCAATAAAATTCGTGCAAGAGTAGATTTCCCACAACCCGATACGCCCGTGAGACCTGTAATGTGACTTCCACTTATGTTTAGACACAGAACATGAAATATCTGTGTAGTCGAATACTGTTTAGATAGATTTTGAATTTTAAAACCAGGGTGCACGACGAATGAATCCGAATTACTCCACAGTACCGTCGTAAACTGGTTCTTTGTCGTCCTCTTCCTGCTCTTCAGAAGGCGTTTCGGTAATCGGTTTTTTGTCTTCTTCCTCTTCTGTTTCTTCTACCTTTTCAACTTCTTTTACCTCTTCTACCTCTACCGCCTCTTCTATTTTTTTAATTTCTTTTGCTTTTTCTTCTTTTTTATTATCTTTTTTTGCTGGTTTTTCTGGTTCAGGAGCTGCTTCCTGTTTTTTCTCATCCACATTTATAAAAGCTTTTAATTTCGCGCCCTCAGAGACCACTAGTTTATCCGATTTGATTGCTCCCGAGTATTTTCCATTGGAGAAGATCTCTAATTTTTCAGATGCGTTAATTTTACCTTCAGCTTCACCATTAATGCGAACCACAGAAGCCGTAATATCGCCGTTTACATAACCGTCTTTACCAATAGTAACTGTTTTGGATACATTCAGTTTTCCTTTAACATTACCTTCGATCGTGATATCTTCATCAGACGTAATTTCACCTTCCACGCGCATTGTCTTTGCAAAGAAGGATCGGGAAGCCTGTTCCTGGATTGTGAGGGTTTCGTAATTTCCTGTTTCCGGTTTTTTGTTTGAAGTAAAGGCCATAATCTTTTCTCCTTGGCGCTATTTGTTGCGAAAAATGCGCCTGGCAGGACTCGAACCTGCGGCACTGGGATTAGGAATCCCAAGCTCTATCCTCTGAGCTACAGGCGCATTTTATAGAAGTAAAAATCATTACGTCTTAAAATATCATTTTTTCCCCAAGATGTCAATAATAAAACCTTATAAAAGGAATTTTAATTTTAAAAATCAACATGAAAACTTTAATAAAATTTTAATCATTTTTTAAATAATTTTTTAAGTAAGTTATTTTATTTCATTTAAAATTTTTCTCTACTAAAGTTGTTAAAATAAGGACGGGAACAGTAATTTACTGTTCCCGTCACAATTTAAATTTTTTCTATGTTTTTCTTAGAACCCAAAAATTAATCCACCATGGCAAGTAATAAATCCTGAACCATTGCCTCCAGTAAATACAAGATGGTAATCACTACCCAATTCTAAAACCCAGTTCCCGTTAATTGAATAATCAAAACCCAATCCCCCGTTGATTCCCGGTTTTATATCGCCCGTTTTCGGGAAGTACATTCCTGCTCCACCATTTATATAAGGTCGCAAGCGAGTTGAAGAGAATTCATATTTTAGATTTACCGACAGATTCCACCAATATGTATCCTCCATAATCGGAGAACCTTTTACAAATCCATTATAATCAATCAATCCTACCAGGAATAATCTCGGCATTATTCGGTAACCCAAATCCGCACCAATCATGAAACCACTATTATACAGAATTCCCAATCTACCCGTCGGAAATGTTTTTCCCAGATGAAAACTCAAGTGCCAAAATTTCTCTTTTTTAACCTTTGGAGAAACAAGGATTTCACTCGATACTCCTCCCAATATCTGGTTATTAAGTTGAAAGGAGAAATCAAATTTTCCTTTTGCACATATACCCACTCGATCTTTTGTACCCGCAATTTTAACAGTTTCCTTTGTTGTTTCCCTACATTTTCCCAGGTATTTACATTCGATTGTGATCAGTTTTTCTTCTTTTGGTTTTAGAGGAATTTTAGTTATATCCTGGACATTTGAAGTGAATTCCCATAAAGTTGATTTCGGTGTGATTATGATTGCACCCAATGCATCCACATCCAATATATTTTTAATAAAAAATGAAACCCGCGCAGGTGCTGGAGACACAGTAGGAATATTATTAAAGTTATTTTGAGCTCTATTATCATAAGTTACACATTCCGATGAGATAATCTCAACAATCACACAGAAATGGTCGATTCCCGAAAATTCAGGTGGAACTGATGTCAAATCCCAGATTATTTCAACCGTATCGATTGCCCCATCCGTTAAAGCCGGACGGTTTACTACTCCGATAAGCTGTTCATTAGCCAGATCGATAACACCTGTAAATGGAACATATGAAAAACGAACCTGGAAAGGATCCGAGGGCGCCGATCCTGTATTGGTAATTCGTGCGAAAAGATGGTTATCAGCTTTTCCTATTGAAGGCTCGTCCGCTTCTTGAACATTGTTGCTGTTATTATCACACCAGATATCCGGGGTCTGCCAATATGGAGCACTCGGTGGGTTAAGAAAATATCCCCATGGGGTAATCGATAGATTCGATCCCCCGTAGTTTACCATTAGTACTTTCTGCATTCGTCTTGCACAAACTGCGCAAAAATTATAACTCAGGTTTCTCATTTTACAATTAGGAGTAGGCCGGTATATCCCACAGGTATAGGAGCGATCCCCTCCTTCATATGTTCCCACAATATTATTCCATGTTGCCGCTGGAGAAGAAAAAGAGGTACAATCGCTTTTTTGCCAGGTAGGAATCGGCGTAGTAGAAAGAATCAGATCATACCATTTAACCGCAGCTCTGTTTGTTTCTTGGGTGATATTTGCCTGGGATGGTTCTACTCCCGAATAAGTATTCGAAAATTCTTCATATTCATCTGCCAGTCCTCCTATCGCATGCCCAAGCTCATGCATTACGATTCGTTCAAAGTTAGTTCCCGTAGAATTAAAAGTCATTCCACTCCCTGCACATCCTCCGTATTCCGTATCGTTTACTAGAACAACTATAAAATTCCAATTAGGTGTCGCGCTTGCCGCAGTCGATTGGACAAGTAAAGTGTTAGAGCTCCATATACACCGTTGAGTCCCTGATGCACAATAGTAGGTATCCAGGTAAGTATTACGATAAACTGCTGCATCACCATAGCAAGCAGTTGGCTTATCTACTCCCGAATCAGTAGAGGATATGTTCACCCGGTAGATATTTACCGCATCTCCACATGGGCCGAATATAGGTTCACTCGTAAAAGCATTCACGAAATCTTGAGCTTTTGTTATAAATGTACTCATCTCACCCGATTGATAGCCATCTCCCATAATAATGATATTGAATCGCATCGTATCCGGTCCATTATCCAGGATTTTTGTAATACTTACCACACTTCCATCCCCAGTACCGCCTAAAATAATAAAAGGGGATACCATGATGATCATTCCCACAAGTATAGAGAAATAGGATATTTTTTTTCTATTCTTGCAATTTCGCCCGCAAGTCTCCAGTGCATGTCATCAGGAGTTTTTTCATATAATTTCCCAAAAGAATCTTTAAGTGCATATTTATCTACAAATGTTTTTGCTGCAAGTTCATCTTCCTTAAAATATTCATTCGAAGCCCTGATTGCTTCATCAAAAGAATAAATTTTTCTCTCTAAACCATCTGCCATCATACGTCTTTCATAACCTCCTTAAAATCTTTTACGTCTTCAAAGTCTTTGTAAACAGAAGCAAATCTTATATAAGCGACTTTGTCGAGCCTTTTTATCTTCTTTGAAACCAAATCTCCTATAACGGAACTTTTAATTTCTTTCTTGCCTTTTTTTCTTAATAGCATCGGGTACCGGAACTTTGCCTAATTCGTGGAAATCCGAAAGTTTTATGATGCCTTCCTTTACACCGACAGTGTAGGATTTAGCCTCTAATTTTTCG
>JAKAGC010000209.1 GCA_021817755.1 Acidobacteriota bacterium
ACCTGTATTGGTTTCAGGCAATTGAACATCGATTCCCTTTTGAGCTACTGGAGTAATCACCATAAAAATGATTAACAGCACCAACAAAATGTCACACAATGGCACGACATTTGGATCAGACTTTTGGGAAGTACCTACGTCAACACTCATTAGACCTCCTAGCCTTTATTTTTATCAAATATATCAAGAATTGTCAAGACTCTTTTGAAAAAAAATCCCGTCTACTTCTCTAAATGCAACTAAATAGACCTTCCCGGGACATTAACTTTTAATAAAAAAATTTCTTAGTTGACAAAATTTATAAAAAATATTATTATTTAACCATCTGGTTAAACCGAATGGTTAAACCAGATAGTTAACGAGCAAAATATGACAAAAAGCAAAACAGAAATTATCGAAAAGGATGTTCAAGAGCGTATTTTTAATGCTGCATTAAAAGAGTTTTCTATCTATGGACTATGCGGTGCCCGTATCGAGCGTATCTCTAAAGCTGCCAAAATTAATAAAGCTATGATATTTTATTATTTCAGCTCAAAAGAAAATCTCTACAAAATGGTGGTTAAGAGTGTTTTTAATCAATTTGCACCTGGGATTATTCAACATCTATCCACTGACCCATCACCGGAAGAATTTATTGAAAAAATGACCCGTCATTATGTCAGAATTATTGCGAGTAAACCAGAATTTATTAGGATGATCGCATTAGAGCTTATACAAAACCCTGAAAATATTACTTCAACTGTAAAGGGAGTTTTTTCAGAAATTGGAAATAATACAGGTCCTGCCCAAATTAAGAAATTACATGCACGTTGGGTATCTGAAAATAAGATTTCAGAGCCAGATCCAGTACAATTTATGTTGAATATCGCTTCTCTTGCACTTCTCTCTTTCATTGGAAGGCCTTTTATAGAAGCTTTATTCAAATCGGACACCGAAAATATTACAACATCCCATGAGGAGTTCATGGAAATGCGAATTAAAAGTGTTATTAATATACTCAAGCGAGGAATGTTATCATGAGTCTTACAAAAAAAACTACTTATTTTATCTCTTTCCTTGTTTTCTTTTTCAGTATATTGGTTTTAATTGTTAGTGCCGAATCAAGTCCTACAAGCGATGTAATATCATTACAAAACGCAATTGAACTTGGGATCCGACAGGACAATCAGTATAAAAATCAAATACTGGAATTGGAAATTAACCGTCTAAACCAGGAAAAAGCCCAAATGAAAAAGTTATTTTCCATTGATTTCAGTGGTTCATATCTTTATAAATCTGAACGGATGGTAGCGGAATTACCTTTCTCAATACCAGTAGCGGGAGGAGGTTCACAACCAGTCAAGATAAACGCTGGGACGCTTCACAATTTCGATTTTAAAACATCTCTTAGCCAGCCGATATATACTGGAAATATTCTTTCAAATTCTTTGAAATTGGAAATAGAAAAAGAAGCACTTGAAAAATATAAAAGAACATTGATTGAAATAGAATTGAGAGGACGTATCAAAGCCTCATATTTTACATTAAGACTTCTTGAAAACAAAAAGAAATCGGTACAATTATTATTGGATAACCTGAAACTTCACCTTGATAAAATCACTGAATTATATAAGGAAGAATTGACACGCAAAAGTGATCTATTGGAAACTGAAATTAAAATAAATGAAACAAAGATAAACATAGCGGATATCGAGCGATCAATCGCTGAGGAAAAAGTCGCATTTAAACGATTATCCACTGTCGAATTTGACAATGTAGAGAAGAATTACGATGAGATGGTTGGTACCCCTGAAGAATCGATGATGATTTATAAATTAAATCATCCGGCATTGAAAACGTTAGAACAGAACCTGCAAATCCTAACTTTAAAAAGAAAAATTACTACTGGAAATTACCTTCCTCAGGTTGGTGGATTTGCTGAGCTTCACTATGGAAAGCCGGGATTGAATTTTTTCAAAAATCAGTGGTCTCTGTACTTTCAGGGAGGGATTTCAGTAAATTTAAAAATCTTTGATTGGAATCAATTAAAAAAAGAAAAATCGATTATCGATGCCTCTACGTCACAATTGGAGAACAAAAAAGAGGATTTGCTTTTGGATATGCAAAAGAATATCGATCAATTGTATATAAAAAAAGGTACTATTGAAAAGCAATTTCTTGACTTGGACCGGATGATCGAATTGGCCTCGGAAGATGTCTCGCTTAAATCTGAATTATATAAGGAGCATCAGGTTTCAAATGTCGATTATCTATCTTCCTTAATTTCATATGAACGTTATATTTCGTTGAAAAATGAACGGTTGGTAGAATACCAACTGGTAAAATTAAATATAAATACCTTAATCGGTCGAAATGGAGAAGAGAAATGAAACAAAATAGAAAATACTTCCCCGCAATAATCCTTATATGGATTATAATACTATTTTTTTCCGGTTGTTCTAATCAGGAGCAAACCGAAATTCAAGTCCCGGGAGTTGTGGATGGTGATATCGTCACTGTAAAATCGCTTGTATCCGGTACAATTACTGAACTGGATACTGCGGAAGGTGACCGGGTTGACAAAGATAAACTAATGGCAAAGGTCGACTCTGAAAAAGTAGAAAACCAGGTAAATGAACTTGAAATCAATTCACGGAGTATCGATATCGATACGGAAAAATTGTCAAAGAAACTGCAATTGGTGAATTCCGAAGTTCTTTATTACAAGAAACAGGTTGAACGGTTTCGAAGGTTAACAGCCAAAAATGCAATTCCAGGTGAAAATCTCGAAGCAATGGAATTAAAATTACAACAATCGGAAACCAGCCGGTATGATATTAACAGATCTCTCGACGGGTTAAAGGTACAGCAAGAAAACATTCGAAATAAACAAGCCTATTTGCAATTGGTTTTGAAAGATCATTCCATTTTATCTCCAGTGAACGGGGTGATATTGGAAAAATTTATTTCGGATGGTGAACAAGTAGTTCCTGGAACAGCAATAGTTGATATCCTTGATTTAGCAAGTCTTCATATTGAAATCTTTATAGAAGAAAATGAAATGGGTCGTCTTAAATTAAACCAGGAAGCCCAAATTAAAGTTGATGGTTTAAAAGGAAAGGAATTAACCGGAACAATCTCATATTTTGGTAAGAAAGCCGAATTCTCGCCTAAATATATCATTTCGGAAAAAGAACGTAAAGCATTGCTTTATGAAGTAAAAATAAAGGTCCAGGATCCCGATGGTTTACTTAAAATCGGTATGCCGGTTACGGTTATTATAAAATGATCAAGCTGGATCATATTTCAAAGCGTTTTGGCGATATAGCCGCGCTGGGTGATGTATCCTTTGAAATCCCGGCCTCCCAAATCACCATTGTCGCCGGTGCCGACGGCGCAGGGAAATCCACCCTTTTTAAAATCATGGTGGGTCTGGTCAAAAAAGACAGCGGCCAGATTTATTTTAAAGGCCGGGATATCGGCTCCGATTTTTCACAAATTACTGCTCATACCGGTTACATGCCAGAGCGGTTTTCACTTTATCCGGATTTAAGCGTTGAAGAAAATCTCAACTTCTATGCAGATATCCGACATGTCCCACATAAACAAAGAGAGGAACGCAAACACCAATTACTTGAAAAAACAGGAATGCTTCCTTTTAAAAAGCGACGCGCAGGTGCATTATCCGGGGGCATGAAACAGAAATTATCATTATCTTCTATCCTTCTTTCGGCTCCTGAATTTATCATTCTGGATGAACCAACTACCGGGGTAGATCCTCTTTCGCGTTTGGAATTCTTCAACATCATAGAAGATCTTAAGAAAGAAGGAAAAACCATTGCCATTTCGACACCTTACCTTGATGAAGCGGAACGAGGAGATTATATCGTTTTTTTAAAAGATGGGCATGTTTTTAAAAGGGATTCTATCGAAAATTTAAGGCAACAATTCCCTGCGAAATTATTTCGGATTCTCCCGGATGGAAATATCTTCGATATTATGGAAAGTGTTAAAAAGAATTCACAACTAAGCGAAAGCCTTTATATTCGTGGGAAATATATAAAATACCTTCAATCCGGACAAGAAAGCTTACTCAATCTAATTCCCCATCGCGAAGTAGAAGAAGAAAAACCGAAATTGGAGGATATGTATATTTATTACGAGCGCCTTGCAAAAAAACAGAGGACATAACATGACCGAAAATATTATTCAGGTTAAGAATCTCACCAAGCAATTCGGACATTTTACAGCAGTAAATGGTATAAATTTTAATATAAAGAAAGGCGAGATACTGGGATTCCTAGGGCCAAATGGGGCAGGTAAAACCACTACGATAAAAATGATTAATGGATTGTTAAAAATATCTTCGGGGCAGATTTTAATCAAAGATATGGATTCTGAAAAATATAGGAAGCAATTAAAACAAATCATGGGTTATATGTCCCAGAAATTTTCCCTCTATCCTCTCCTGAGTTCCTTTGAAAATATTGAATTTTTTGGTGGCATTTCAGGACTCTCCCGAAAAGTAATAAAAGAAAAACAGGAGGAGATTAAAGCTTTAATCGATACTGCCATCCTTATGCAAAAAACTTCCGATATTCCACCGGGTATTCGCCAGAAAGTTTCTTTATTCGTTTGTTTGCTAACTGATCCTGAAATAATATTCCTTGATGAACCCACTTCCGGTGTCGACCCAGAAGTAAGACGAGATTTTTGGTTTGAGATTTATCATTTAAAAAAAATGGGAAAAACCATTCTCGTCAGTACACATAACCTTGATGAAGTTGAATACGCTGATCGAATGCTGATTATTCACCGTGGAAATCTCTTGATGGAAGGCGAACCGGACCGGTTACTGAAGGAATATGGCAAAAATTCAATTGATGACTTGTTCAAGGAAGCCATCCTGAGTGAAGATAAACAACATTCGGAGGTTACTCGATGAAGCGCCTAAAAGCCGTTATAATAAAAGAATTCGCTCATATATTGAGAGATCCTACCAGTTTAGTAATCGTTTTTTTGATGCCATTAGTTATGATGTTTATCTTTGGATATTCTATCAATTATGACCTTGAAAAAATAGAAACCGGAATTATTGATTTCTCGGGTGGCGATTATTCGGGTCAATTGATCAAAGCATTTTCAAACAACCGATATTTCCAGGTACAGGATCTCGGAGCTCGATTTCATGATCCCGTAGCAGAGGGAGAAAAACTTCTTAGAAAAGGCGAATTAAAAGAAATAATTATTATTCCTTCCGATTTCACGCAAAAATTAAGAAAAAGCTTAAATACACAGGTTGGAATTGTCATTGACGGCAGTGATTCTAATGTATGTAACCTGATTTACCAATACAATGAATCCATTATTCTCGAATTTATTACACGTATGCAACCTCTTGAAAAACTGATTAGTGTCAATACTAAAATATTATTCAATCCCCAGATGAAAAGTTCCACATTTTTTATTCCTGGATTAGTAGCGATTTTATTGATGATGATATCCGGTATTTTGACATCTGTTAGCGTCACTCGAGAGAAAGAATCGGGATCCATCGATCTTATTTTTATTTCCCCTTTAAAATCTATTGAGATTATTATTGGGAAAACCATTCCTTATATTTCCGTTGCATTAATAGCAGGAATTTTTATTTTGGTATTTGCTCGTTTCTGGTTTGGGATACCGATACAAGGTAGTTTATTGGTGCTACTAATATTTTCATTATTATACATTATTAGTGGATTGTCATTAGGGATATTGATTTCCACGATTTCAACCTCACAAAAAACAGCTATGCTCGGTGCATTGCTAAGTACATTACTGCCCTCCATTATGCTATCCGGATTTATTTTCCCACTTGATTCTCTAGCTCCCGTACTTCAGTGGATATCACATATCGTTCCTGCCAGGTATTACCTTAAAATCATCCGTGGGATCGTTGTAAAAGGTGCCAGCTTACACCATTTTCTTTTTGAAGGTATGGCACTAGTTATCTTTGCAACTGTTTTGTTGACTCTTGCAGCTATAAAATTTAATAATAACAGGAAGCAAGCAAAATGAGACTCTTTTATTTAGTAAAAAAGGAATTTATTGAAATATTTCGTCAAAAGGAAATCCTCCCGCTGATTTTTATTGCACCTATGCTCCAGATTATTATCCTGGGATATGTCGTAAAAACCGACATCGAACATATTCCCGTTCAGGTAGTCAATATTTCTGAAAATCAACATGCTACGAAAATTATCGAACGGATAAAGCAAAGTCCTCTTTTTGATGTGAAAAAAATAGGCTTTAGGGAAGAAGATTACATTGAAGTACTGAAAAAAGGAGATGTTAAGTCCATTATCTTGTTCAGAGACCCAATTCGAAAAGTAGATCATAAATCAAAGAAGGTGAATCCACTAAATTACCCGGAAATTCAAATTATGATGGACGGAGTAGATTCAAACACATCATCGCTGGCTGCGGGTTACTTTAATGGGATTATAAAAAAATATCTTCTCGATAATATCGGTAAAAACGGATTCCGCATTCCAATTGAGAATAAATCCCTTATTCGTTATAATCCACAACTGAAGAGTATTAATTATATGGGACCCGGTATTGTGGCCTTACTTTTGACTATATTGACTCTTTTTCTCACATCTCTTTCAATAGTCCGTGAAAAAGAGCAACAAACTATGGATACATTATTGATCTCCCGGTTAACCCCATTAGAAATATATATAGGTAAAGCACTACCTCTGGCTATAATTGCATTAGTACAAATGGCAATTGCAATCGGAGTTGTTGTTGCCTGGTTTAATATTCCGGTAAGAGGAAATATTCTCTACCTGTTTCTTTCTGCACTTCTTTTCCTGCCTGCCATACTTTCCTATGCGCTATTTATTTCGACAGTAGCAAATACGCAGCAGCAGGCTCTTTTC
>JAKAGC010000210.1 GCA_021817755.1 Acidobacteriota bacterium
TGATGGGATGCGATGTAATCGCGCGGGATTTAAGCGCGCGATACAAACGGCAGACGCAACCGGATAGTGAAACACCGGAGGAACCGGTTGTAACAGTCTCAAAATAGAGATTCCGGGATAAAAAACTCCGGCACCGGTGTATTAAGGATAATTTAACGGCCTTTTTACTCCGATGCCGGAGTACGGGGGATGATGTAAATATAAATTTTAACTTGGGAGAATGGAAAGGGTATGATTATTAACTTAATAAGCCTGGACCAATTGATCGGAAGCATGGGTGGAGATGTTGAGAAAATAAATGATTGGTTTTAAATTGTCATGAATGAGATGAAAATTTAAAAGGTTGGGTAATAAATGTGAAAATTGTACAAAAATGAGTGATGAATGAGTAAAAATATATAATTGATTGGGGTTCGAAGTAAGGATTACGATAGAAAAATTAAGGATGTTTGAACTCTGAGCGAGAATGACGAAAGAAAAAGTGTGGTTAATTACACTTTGCGTGAGATTAACGTCACAATTTTGTAGAACGTTTTAACTTGAAACGAGATTAACGAGGAAAAAACTGAGATTAATTTAGTATGAAGTGAGATTATCCTAACTTGAAATGAGATTAATCTCATTTGAAACAAGAACGTTCGTTGATTGTACGGTGATTTTTACATTTTTTATAAAATCGATGATTATGAAAACTAAAATGCTTTAATAATACTACAATATATCAATAATTAAGAAGAGAGGATTTAGATTCCATTTCTTTTAATTTTTACAAGACAAAACAATAAGAAATAGAATGAATTACCTCACGGATGATGAAATATACTTCAAAAATGTAAAATTGTGCCGATTCATGAAATGACACAGCTCAAAACCATTAATAATAAATTCTTTGAACTTTTTTTTTAAAATTTACTCATTTCGTCACGCTTAGTAAAAAAAAAATACTATAATAATTTCGTAATATAATATGATTTGTATGAATATAAAAAATTTAATGTAAACAAATTAAAAAAATTTAAATAAAGAAGGAGAACAAAATGAAAGTTAAGACAATGAAGAAACGTTTGGAATTAAGCAAAGAAACAGTAGCTTGTCTCGATTCCGTGGCTTTGGGAAATGCAAAGGGTGGAGTTGTAACAATTGGATGTGAAACAATGGCACCTCAAAAATCGTGTCCTCCCATCTGTCTTACTACAGATGCAGTCTCCAATTGTTCCTGCGTAACCTGCTAATAAAAGCACAACAATCGATTCATTAAGCAAATCAAGGGCACCGGTGATCAATACGGTGCCCTTTTTACTCTAATTATTTTTTCCACTACTTTTTTTTATATTCACTTGGGGTCATCCCAGTATATTTCTTAAACGCTCGGTTAAAAACTTCTTTAGAATTAAACCCCGATTCAAATGCAATATCGAGTATCGAATGATTCTTCTTTGAATTCAAGACCATTCTCTTTGCTTCCTCAATACGAAATCCATTTATCATATCACGGAAATTCTTCTCCATTCGCTCATTGATAATCCGGGATAAATCCCTAGGACTAATCCCCATTTTTTCTGCCAGAGTTTGAAGCGATAAATTTTCATCTTTGAACAGTTTTTCTATCTCCATTAAGTGATGAAGCTTTTTTAGATAGTTTTCTACCTTTTCTGGATCAAGCGTGGAGTTTTTATATTTATTTTTAAGTTTTTGGAGATACCAAAACCGCTTCAATCCTAGAAATAGTACCACTAATGCTAATCCTGAAAACAGAACAACAAAAAATTTAAAAAAAAGTGTTTGATAAAAATAGGGTTCTACGCTAAAGGCAAATGCTACCCCTTGCAGGTTCCATACTCCGCTACTGTTCGCCGCTTGTGCCTGGAAGCGATATTTCCCGAAAGGTAAATTCCAATATTCGATGTTTCGTTTAGTAGAAGGTGTTAAATCGTTCCAGTACTTATCATAACCTTCCAATTTATACCTGATACGAATACGCGAAGGTGTCACGAATGAGGGAACCGAAAGCGTAAAATTCACCCTCCTGCAATCTTTGAAACGATTTGACTCTTGCATATTAGCAATAATCTCGTTATTTTTTAATATTTGGCGGATAAAAACAGGAGGAGGAACCCGGTTAATAATTTCCCGAGCAGGGTTTACTGTGGATATACCGTTTTGAGTTGAGAACCAAAACTCGCCTATAGGTGTTTTTATTGCAGTATTATTTCCAGATAAGCGCGAATACATGCTATCGAGGCCATCAGAAAAACCGAAAATGGTACATTCCACTGAATTGATTTTCCCTTCAAAATAAGCGTTTAACCGATGCTTACTTACTTTCAATATACCTTCTCCGCTACTTATCCAGAAATACCCCCAGTTGTCTTCCAGTATTTGATATATAGTGTTATTACCCAATCCGTTTTTGGTGGTAATGGAGTTTATTTTTCCATCTTTGAATCGCCAAAGTCCTTTTTCAAATGTCCCGACCCAATACAAACCATCTACTTCTAAATCTTCATGGATAGAGTAAATCTGTTTATATTCAAGAATAATTTGGATATTTTTTTCAGAAATTTCTCCGCTGCGAAGTAAAGTTAATCCATCTTTCGTTCCGATCAGAATATTTTTTTGCCGATCTTCCACAATATTTAATATCGCATTATTAGCAAGCCCTTCATTCTTTGAAAACACACGAAACATTCCATTTTCCCGGTAAGCGGTTCCACCTGCTGCCGTACCTACCCACAGCCTCCCCTTACTATCTAATGTAACCGATCGAATAAAATCTCCCGGAAGTCCATCTTTAACTCCAAAGCTTTCTATTTTTCTGTTTTTTATTCGAAATAACCCGGAGAACAACGTTCCAACCCATAGTGCCCCTTCACTATCCATTACCATACTTACTATCGCACTGTTAATACTATTTCCGACTTCGAAAAGTTTTAAAAAATTTCCTTTCTCAAAACATAAAATGTGACCGAGCGATGAACCTGCCAGAATTTCATTTTTAGGAGTTACATACAATGCATGAGGGCGGATGGAAACCCCATGAGATACTCCGTAAGTTTGAAACGACGTATCCCTTAATTGAACCAAACCGTTACAAATGGAACCAATCCAGATACTCTTTTCCCGGTCCTCATAAATAGTGGTAATCGAACCGCCTTTATAAATACTATCGACAACATATTTGACTCCATTGCCCTGAATCCGTTTTACCCGGTTAACACCTCCCATGCCTCCTAACCACACACAGCCATCGGAATCTTCGATAATGGCAAAGGTATTATTAAGGATAAAACCTTCTTTCTGACTCAACAGGGTTACTTTTCCGTTCCCGTAGTCGCTGCCACCCCGCGTATTGGGTTCAATAACCAATAATCCATTATCACCTGCCAGCCACATCCCATTTTCTTTATCGAAAAAAATTTGGGACATACTAAAATTTTTGGGAATCGAAGAGATCAATACTTTTTTACATAATGAACCTTTTACCACAAACAATTCATCCTGCCAACCGCAGGCCCATATATTCCCGTTCCTATCTTCGCTTATAGACACGATAAGTGCATTATTAAAATTAACCATCCGTAAGAATTTTTCTTCTGATTTTATATACAACAAATTACTTTTTACAATTACCCACAGAAATCCTCTACTATCCTCTAAAATAAAATCGATTTTCCCTTGAGGAAGTCCATCCTTTTCTTTAATTAAAATTGTTTCCGAGTCAGAAATTTTAACCAATCCTCCTGACCCTCCAACCCAAATGGTGCTTTTTTTATCCACAAGAAAATCCGTAACTCCATGGAGTAGCTTAAGGAAATTAAATTTGAGATCCACCGGTTCGTAAGAGAGCCCGTCAAATCGATACAATCCTTTATCTGTGTAAATAAGCAGGGTGCCATCGGGTGCTTGCATTACTTTCCCGACTGAATTGGCTCCGGATGGTAAACCATTTTTTACGGTATAGTCATCCCTGTGAAATTGTGAAGGTAACTTTTCCTGCTCCAGGGCAATCAACAATTGTACCCAAGTAAATCCAACTAATAGCATCAAAATTGTTCTTTTTAACATTCCCATTCACCTTAAAATTTCTCCTATATTTTATATTCTATTATACGTTAATTTACTTTTGAAAGTCACATTTATTTTTAATTGTAACTTGCATTTTCTTGTTGTATCAAAAGTTTATGATTTTAGATTATATAAATATTTATTCTCTACAACAACAGAGCGCCTAAAAAAATCTAAAATTAGCACAACGCAATACATACAAATGACAAATCCTTATATAAATAGAAGTTTAAATGATTTGTGTAAATTTAGAAGAAAAATTAAAAGAAAAAAATTACAAATTAATATGATACTTAAGAGAAAATCATTCAAGAGATATTAAATTTGCATAAATTAACAAATGAAAGTTCCTTTAAAGAATTATACTCAATTGCATTTAGAGTTCAGGGATTGTATAATGTCTATGGGAGGCAATATGAAACGTCTATCCAAGTTTAATCAAATGCTTGGCAAACAAATTATTATTGGCGATGGAGTTTTCGGCTCCCTGGTACAACATGAACTGGGACAAAATATTATTTCAGATGAATTAAACCTTTCAAATAAAGGTTTCGTTGAAAAGATATACAGGGAATATGCTCGAAATGGTGCAGATTTTCTGACTACCAATACTTTCGGCGCTACAAAACTAAAACTGGCAGAAGTTGGTCTGGAAAATGAATTTGAAAATATCAATCGGAACGGCGTTGAGTTAGCCGGCAAAATTGCAAATGAATTTAATGTTTTTGTTGGTGGAAACCTAGGTCCACTTGGCAAACTAATCGAACCGCTAGGGGAACTTACTTTTGACGATGCTGTTAAAAACTTCGCAGACCAGGCCATTATTCTCGAACAGTACGGTGCAGATTTTATCCTTATAGAAACAATCCCGGAAATCCAGGAATACCGTGCTGCTGTTATTGGAGCTCTTTCATGTGTAAAAATTCCGGTTATTGCCTCGATGTCTTTTCCAAATGATGATCTAACGTTGAGTGGGACAAATGGCTCGGTTTTCGCTGTCATCTCAGAATTCCCTGGTCTCCGGGGTATAGGTTCAAACTGTGGTAACAGTCTTGAAAATATGAAAAAAGTAATGGAAAAAATATGCAAGATTTCACCACTTCCCCTTATATGTCAGGCCAATGCAGGGATTCCTGTATTAGAAAACGGAAAAACGGTTTTTAAAGTCAAACCTTCAGAATTGGCTGATTTTATGGAAGATATCTATATGCTTGGAGTTTCAATTATCGGTTCGTGCTGTGGTTCCACGCCTGAGTTCACTGAAAAATTAGCAAAAAAATTCAAAGGACGTCCTGTTCTTCCACGAAATACAAACGAGTCACTCACTCTGGCAACTCGAACAACTATAAGAAAAATTTCAAAAGATAAGATCTTTATAGTTGGTGAACGAATTAATCCGACAGGAAGAAAAAAACTTCGACACGAATTAGAGCAAGGGATTTTAACAACTTTACGAAAGGATGCTATTGAACAAGAACAAATGGGAGCAGATGCCCTGGATATCAATATAGAAATGGCAGGAATGAACGAAACACTTTTAAAAGCTGTTATCACCGGTATCCAAGACAATATAGGAATCCCTCTATTTATAGACAGTCTGAATATAAATTTTATTGAAACATTTGGGAAACTATATCCGGGTAAAGGTGTAATAAATTCGATTTCTGTCGAAGAACACCGCATGAATTCGCTTTTACCTTTAGCCAAGAAATACAATATGGGATTTATAGCACTTTTAATAGATGAAGAGGGTATTCCTTCAACTATGGAAAAGCGGGTACAATTAGCTGAAATAATAGTATCCCGTGCAAATGAAATAGGTATTAATACAAAGAATATTATTTTCGATCCACTGGTTTTAAATGCTGGAGCAGAAGTAGAAAAAGTACCGGTTACACTGGATACGATCTCTGAATTAAAAAAGCGTTTTCCTTTAAATAAAATTATTATGGGATTATCAAATGTGTCTTACGGTTTACCTAACCGGGAGATAGTAAATTTATCATTTCTTGCGCTGGGGGTTTCACGAGGGGTAGATATGGTAATCGCAAATCCGTTGCAAGATTCGCTTCGTCATTCGCTGATGGCTTTAAATTTCCTGAAGACAGGGTCAAAAGAAAATCTGAGTAAATTTACAGAATATTTTTCAGAAGTAAAATATAAGGTAGAAACAGAAGAGATTCGCCAAAAACACAGCTTAATCGATTATATCCTGATGGGAGATTCAGATGGAGCAATAAATGAAGTATCCGATATGCTGGAACGTGAAGAGCCGGGGAGCATTGTTGAGACCTATATCATCCCTGCTATGAATGAAATGGGAAAGAGATACCGCGAGAAAAAATGTTTCCTACCGCAGTTAATGGGAGCCGGGGAGGCAGTAAAATCCATTTTACCGATAATTAAAAAAAGACTGAAGCAGTCAGGAAATTTCGATAGGGATATCACAATCATTCTTGCTTCCGTTAAGGGAGATATACACGATATCGGGAAAAATATCGTAGGAAATATACTTGAGAGTTTTAATTATAAAGTGATCGATCTGGGGAAAGATGTAGCTGCTGAAAAGATAGTAAATGAAGCAATTGAGAATAAGTCTCATATAATTGGGCTATCCGCCCTGATGACCACCACGCTTCCATCTATGTATGAAACGATCGGTATTATTAAGACCGAACCTTCTTTACGGGAGGCTGTTATATTTATCGGAGGCGCGGTGGTCACTAGAGAAATCGCAAATGAAAACGGCGTGTACTATAGCAAAGACGGTATGGATATGGTCAATAAAATCAGGGCGGCTTTTCCCTTTAAACAACTGCAGCAGGAATCGTAA